>CAZLCF010000262.1:0-4262 GCA_964557905.1 uncultured Rikenellaceae bacterium
CGGTGAAGATTCGCGACTTTATGAAGCGGTTAAAGCTGCCAGTGATTTTGCCATCTCCCTCGGCATCAACATACCTACCGGAAAAGACAGCCTTTCAATGACACAAAAGTACAGCGACCAGGTGGTCCTCTCACCGGGAACTGTAATAATCTCGGCATCAGGTGAGGTAAAAGATATAAGTAAAACAGTCGAACCGGTTATCATCAACGATCCATATACAAGCATTTTTTATATTGACATGAGCCGTGATGATTTTAAAACAGGGGGAAGCAGTTTTGCCCAGATACTGAACAGACTGGGGGATGATGTTCCCACGGTGAAAGATCCCGGCTATTTCGCAGAAGTTTTCGATACTGTGCAGGGATTGATATTCAGGAACAAGATCCTTTCCGGACATGATATATCAGCCGGAGGAATGGTTACCACACTTCTGGAAATGTGTTTCTCAAACACATCGGGAGGATTATCGGTCAATCTTTCGGCTCTCGGTGAAAAAGATACAATAAAGATACTTTTCAGCCAGAATCCCGGTATACTGATCCAGGTCATGGATGAGAATGAAGTGGCCGAAATACTCCTGGAACATGGCATATCATACCTGTCAATCGGGCATCCGGTAAACGAAAGATCCCTGTATATCACCAACGGCAATTTTAAGGCAAAACTTGATATAGACGAACTCAGGGATAAATGGTTCAGCACATCATATCTTCTTGACCGCCGGCAGTGCGGAAAGGAACTTGCAGCCGAACGGTTCAGAACTTTTAAAAATAACATGCTTAACATCAATGTTACTGATTTCCGCGGGACTTTTAAATCTCTCGGCATATCACCTGATCGCAGGAAGAAGAGCGGGATCAGGGCAGCGATCATAAGGGAGAAAGGTGTCAATGGCGACAGGGAAATGGCCTATGCTCTTTATCTTGCCGGATTTGATGTGAAGGACGTTCATATGACCGATCTGATTTCAGGCAGGGAAGATATTGAGGACATGAACATGATAGTCTTTGTGGGCGGATTTTCAAACTCTGATGTTCTTGGCTCGGCAAAAGGCTGGGCAGGTGTATTCAGGTATAACAGGAAGGCAAAGACAGCCCTGGAGAAGTTCTATAAAAGATCAGATACTCTTTCACTGGGTGTCTGTAACGGGTGCCAGCTGATGGCCGAGCTCGGGCTCATATATCCGAAGCATGATAAGATGCCAAAGCTTCTTCATAATAAATCGGGTAAATTTGAATCTGCCTTCCTCGGGGTTAATATCTTGCCGAATATATCAGTGATGCTGGGTAACATGGCCGGGATGGAGCTCGGTATATGGGTTGCTCATGGTGAAGGCCGGTTCAGTCTTCCCTATCCTGAAAAGAAATATCACATACCTGTTAAATATTCCAGGCACTCTTATCCGGCAAATCCTAATGGTTCGGATTATGATGTAGCAGGCTTATGCTCTGATGATGGCCGCCACCTGGTAATAATGCCGCATCTTGAACGGTCATATCTCCCATGGCAGTGCGGTTACTATCCTGCAGACAGAAAAAATGATGAAGTTACTCCCTGGCTAAAGGCATTTGTTAATGCCAGAAAATGGATAGAATCAGCGGGTCACAGGCATAAATGATACTGAAATAAGCTTAGTAATATCAGCAGCGGAAGATTCGCTTATCCTGTAATCCTTCGGAAGTATCATTTCGCTTGTAACCTGAATAAAAAATTCACCGGTATCCTGCAGGTACAATGAGCCTATAAATGAATCTGCCCTGAAATAAGGGTATGATACATCCGAGGAATTCATAATAACCTTATCACAATCCGGACGTGCCTGGATCATCTTGTCCTGCACGTTTACCATTACTGACCTCTTGTATTTCAGATCAGTTGTATCTAATGTTGCGCTTGATATCCATACATTATAACGGCCTGACTTTGAGACAACAACGTTCCATTCCGCAGTATTGTCTGAACGATCGTCCATATCGGTATAGCAGTCAGCCTTTTCCAGTTTCAGAGAAATAGTCCCGTCTTCATGCTGTCGTATAGTTTCCGCTGTAGCTTTGATTTCCGGTGTTGTGTTCTTACATGAAAACAAAAGGCTGATGCCTGTAATAGTTATCAATCCAAATATCGTTCTTCTCATTCTCACTTGTGATGTATGGTTATGATTCCTGCTTATTAAAACGCAGCAAAAATTATTCCATTGTTTTTTGTTTAGAAGAATTGGCAAATTAAATTCAAATATTTCGATTATAAAAGGTAAAAAATCCTGCAGGAGGAGATTTTTTTCTTTCAGGATATTCTTACGGGCTCTTTTACCCGGAACGAGGGATCAGGAATGTTTTTTTTAATAAAGGTGCAGCTATGGCTTCTGCGACTATTTCCGCGATATCTGCAACCTTTGTTTCAGTAGCTGCAGCCAGGGTCTTTTTGCATAGAGGACATGAAGTAGCCAGAATATCGGGATGCCCTCTGGTCAGTTCAGCAGCTGTATCGCGGGCTATTTTATTCTTTTTCTGATAACCTATCTTCATATTGCCAAGGCTTCCTCCGCAGCATAATGAGTTCTCATCTTCAAAATCTGTTTTCTGCAGACGGGCAACATGCATGAGGACATCTTTAGGCTCATCATATACCCCGGAGCCTCTTCCCAGATCACAGGGAGCATGATATACGACTTTTCTCCGGAGAAAATTGAGCTTTAGCGAACCTTCCTCAATCAGCATATTAATGAATTGTGTATGATGCATCACCTCAACATCAAGATAATAGCTCTCCTTGAATACTTTATAGCATATCGGACAGGAGGTTACCAGGGTGTGTGCCCCGGATTTCCATATCATCTGTGAATTAAAATTGATAAGCTCCCTTGCCTCCCTGTCCTGCCCCGACAGCATCAGCGGCCTTCCACAGCAGACTCCACCGCTGGCATCCATGAAATTATAGTTTACCCCGGAAGCGTCAAGGATTTTTACCATTGAATTCTTGATGGAAGGTGTGAGGTGTGTCATGCAGCCGGCAAAATAAAGAACGTCTGTTTTTTCAGGTTCTTCATCAGGCAGCCATGAATATGATGGTTTCCCGTTTGCTTTTACCGGGGCAATAGTCAACCTGTCAGGCATGTATTTCTTCCAGATGCTGGTTTTAACGGAAACGGTTTCCCCTGCTCTCCTGCGAATTATCCTGATCGGTGTAAGCTCAATACCAACCGGACATTTCTGATCGCATCGTCTGCACATGAGACAATTATGGGCAATATCACTTACGTTTTCATTGTTACGGATACCTTTCAGCAGGTATGCCCCCTGAATATTTGTTATGTCTGCCGAGAAATTAAGCTGGCATGCATCAATGCATATCCCGCATGAAGAGCAGGAATAGGTTTGTATTTCCTTAAAAGCGCCTGACTGATCGCCTGTTGTAATTCCTGAGTTCCGTGCAAATATCAGGAATAGTTCAGTAGGAATATGCATGTACCTTGTAAGGGGCAGCAGGATAAAAAATGTACCAAGCGATAAAGAGTATAGCCACCAGAACGGATAGGCCACCTGCTGTACCGGGAGAAAGGATGCCAGCAGAGAGCCCAGTGTTCCTGTAAGGAAACTTCCTGTTCCGTATGCACCGCTGGTTAAACTCTCAGCAAGAAGACGGCTCGGGAAGATCAACCATAATGAAGTCAGGGCAACCTTGTCAAGCAGTCTCAGCTTAGTGGTCTTTTTCATTCCGACTGCTTTTGAAGAAAACCTCTTAATTACGGCCAGCAGCAGGCCTGATAAAATAAAAGCAAGCAAAAGATCCATCCAGAACGAATAGACAGCTTCAAATCCTGCCCGTCCATGATCAGGATTAAAGAACTTGAAGAAAATAGCCTTATAGGGAGCATTAAGATGTTTTTCACCGAAAAAGTCAGCTTCAATAGTGCCAAAAAGTATGAGGAGGAACCATCCGAATGCCAGGCTCATATGCATATAGCCCAGCCGGAAATTGGCTTTTAGTATTTTCCTGTGAACAAGACCCTCGAGAAAAATTTCCTTTATACTTTGTCCGAATGTCCTTCCGAAAAAACCACGCTGAAGCCTCAGCTTGTCAGGCCTTGACAGGTCACGGAACCAGCGTACACTTCTTACTACAGCATAAATAAGAATGAAGTACAGCCCGATATTGAATGGTATGACAAACGGATCAAACTGCATTATTTATTGTTTTTTGAAAAGCTTCCTTTGCAAGCGTGACAACATTCCGGGTGTTTACCCCTCGCGGGCATAAAAGGA
>CAZLCF010000263.1:0-4260 GCA_964557905.1 uncultured Rikenellaceae bacterium
CGACATTATATTAAGGTCCTGTGATTCAATTCCCCTTGTTCCGTCGATCATAAGAAGGCAGATATCGGAATTTTCTATTGTCCTTACAGCTCTCATTACTGAATAAAACTCGATGTCCTCGCTGACCTTTGATTTCTTTCTTAATCCTGCAGTATCCACAAGAAAGAAATCGTGGTGGTATTTATTATACCTGGTATAAATTGAATCACGGGTAGTTCCCGGAACAGTAGTGACTATATTTCTTTCCTCTCCGAGAAGAGAGTTGACAAGTGACGATTTGCCTACATTCGGCCGTCCCACTATGGCTATACGCGGAAGCTCCGGCAACATATCCGGAGCCTGTCCAGGGAGATACTTTACAACAGCATCAAGAAGATCGCCTGTACCGCTCCCGTTAATTGAGCTGACCGTGAAAAAATCACCAAGGCCAAGAGTGTAAAACTCATTGGCATCAAACAGCCTTTCTGAATTATCAACCTTATTTACGACCAGTATAACTTTCTTGCCTGATTTCCTCAGGAGATCTGCAACAGAAGTATCGAGCTCATGGATACCGGTTGTGACATCAACCATGAAAAGGATAAGATCAGATTCTTCAATTGCCAGCAGGACCTGTTTGTTTATCTCCTCCTCAAAGATATCTACGGAGTTCTTAACATAGCCGCCGGTATCTATAACAGAAAAATCAATGCCGTTCCATATGCAAAGGCCATAGTTGCGGTCACGTGTAACACCGCTTATTTCGTCAACAATAGCTTCCCTTGATTCGATGAGCCTGTTGAACAATGTTGATTTTCCAACATTTGGCCTTCCTATTATTGCAACAATTCTGCTCATTTCCTTTTGCAGTCAGATCAGCGGTATCCGAATCTTTTAAGCATAGCGGGCTTATCGCGCCAGTCTTTAGTCACTTTCACGTACAATTCAAGGAATATTTTTTTTCCGAAAAAACTTTCCATATCATGTCTTGCCTCGGTGCCGACTTTTTTAAGCATTGCACCTTTATGTCCTATCAGAATGCCTTTCTGACTGTCACGTACAACATGGACCAGCGCCCTGATCCTGATTATTTTTGATTCTTCCTTAAAGCTTTCAATTTCTATTTCAACGGAATACGGGACCTCTTTCTTATAGTTCATCAGAATTTTTTCGCGCAGGATCTCTGAAGCAAAAAAACGTTCATACCTGTCGGTAAGCTGGTCTTTCGGGAAAAACGGTTCTCCCTCCGGCAGCCTGCTTAGTATTGCATTCAGAAGAGTATCAAGGTTGAATCCGTTCAGAGCCGAAACAGGTATTACCGGTGATCCCGGAAAGGATTCCTTCCATAAACCGGTAATTTTTTCCAGTTCATCCTGGTTTGAGAGATCGATTTTATTGACGGCAATGATTACTGAGATGCCGGACTCTTTTATCTTTTCAGTGTACTTCCTTTCAGCGGAAGGTTTTTCTTTTACGTCAGTTACATAGAGGATCACATCAGCATCGGTCATAGCAGCTTTTACAAAGCTCATCATTGCTTCCTGGAGCTTGTATTGCGGTTTTATAATACCCGGTGTGTCTGAATAAACTATCTGAAAATCATCACCGTTAACGATCCCCATAATACGATGCCTGGTGGTCTGTGCCTTCGAAGTGATTATTGAAAGCTTCTCACCCACAAGAGCATTCATGATAGTCGATTTTCCGACATTGGGATTACCAAGTATATTTACAAAACCTGACCTGTGATTCATAATGTCCGGTTAAAAGATACCCCGTTTAAGCATGGTGATCTCCTTTTGAGTCAGGAACCTCCACTTACCCCGTTGCAGGTTTTTCTTTGTAAGGCCGGCAAAATATACCCTGTCGAGCTTTTTGACCTTATAACCCAGCGATTCAAACATTCTTCTGACCACCCTGTTCTGTCCTGAGTGAAGCTCCATCCCGATCTGTGTCCTGTCATCAGGATCAGCATAGGATACTGCATCTGCCGCTACAAGTTCATCATCAAGCTTAATTCCTTCGGAAAGACGGAAAAGATCTTCTTTTAAAACCGTTTTATCAAGAAAGACATGATAGATCTTCCTCCTGTTGTATTTAGGGTGTGTCAGCTTGCCGGTCAGATCGCCATCGTTCGTAAGGAGAAGGACCCCAGTGGTAGACTTATCCAGCCTTCCGACCGGGTAAACTCTTTCCGGACAGGCATCTCCTATCAGGTCAAGGACAGTAAACTCAGCATGCGGATCTTCAACAGTAGTCACATACCCTTTAGGCTTATTCATCAGGATATAGACTTTTTTCTCTGCGGACAGTCTTTTGCCTTTGTATTTGACATCATCATTATATGTGACTTTTGTCCCAAGATCAGTAACCTGCTTTCCGTTGACGGTAATAAGTCTCTTCCGGATAATCTCATCAGCTTCTCTGCGGGAGCATACTCCGCTGTTGGCAATAAACCTGTTAAGCCTTATCAGCTCCGTTCCTTTTTTCACTGATCCTGTCCTTCCCATATTCCCATTTTAACAGGCTGCAAAGGTACAATTATTTGCCAATTTATGATTTGATGTTTTTTTCGCACCTTTGTGGTTCTGAAAAAGAAGGTTATGACTTTAATAAAATCAATTTCAGGGATAAGGGGAACGATCGGAGGCAAACCCGGGGAAAGTCTGACCCCGCTCGATATCATGAAATTCACTGCTGCTTTCGGATCCTGGATAAAAATGAGAAGTGCAGGAAGTCCGGCATCAGTGGTTGTTGGTCGAGATGCCAGGCAGTCAGGACCCATGGTCAGCAGTCTGGTAATAACCACATTGCGAGGCATAGGTATTAATATCACCGACCTTGGAATGGCCGCCACCCCGACGGTTGAAATAGCTGTGACAGGTACCGGAGCCCGTGGAGGCATAATTGTAACGGCAAGTCATAACCCGGCACACTGGAACGCCCTGAAGCTGCTGAATGAAAAGGGAGAATTCCTTTCTGCCGCTGACGGTGAAGAAGTGCTGAAACTGGCAGCATCAGAACAATTTGAGTTTGTTGCTTCCGGTTCTGAAGGTTCACTTGTTAATGACAGTTCATGGGGACAGAAACACATAGATCAGATACTTGATCTCGATCTTGTGGATACTGATGAAATAAAAAAAGCCGGACTAAAAGTTGCTATCGATTGTATCAACTCGGTCGGCGGAACAATAGTACCACATTTGTTGAATTCGCTGGGAGTGAAGAAAGTAACCGGATTGAATCTGGTCCCTGATGGGAATTTTGCACACAATCCGGAACCTCTTCCTGAAAATCTTGAAGATATTTCTGATCATGTCGTAAGTGAAAAGGCTGATATTGGCTTTGTTGTGGATCCTGATGTGGACAGGCTGGCCGTTATATGTGAGGACGGAACAATGTTCGGCGAGGAGTATACGCTTGTTGCAGTATCTGATTATATCCTTCGCCACACTCCGGGCAGTACAGTTTCAAATGTATCCTCTACAAGAGCATTGAAAGATATTACGGAAAAATATGGCTGCAGCTATTTTTCATCTGCCGTGGGAGAAGTAAATGTGGTTGAGGAGATGAAGAAAAGGAAATCAGTTATCGGAGGAGAAGGGAACGGAGGGGTTATTTACCCTGCCCTTCACTATGGCCGTGACGCCCTTGCAGGCATAGCCCTCTTCCTGACGCACTTTTCAAAAAGCAGGATGAAATGCTCTGAGCTTCGCAGGCAATATCCCGATTACGTTATCGCGAAGAAGAAACTGGCACTTGATCCGGGGACAGACTTCAATATTATTCTTGATGCTGTCAGGAAAGAGTTCAGTGACAAGGAGATTGATGAGCGGGATGGAATGAGAATTGAATATCCTTCCGGCTGGGTTCAGATCCGAAAGTCGAACACGGAGCCAATAATGCGGATATATGCCGAGGGCAGAACACTTCAGGAAGCTGAAGACCTGGCAGGAAAAGTCATTTTAATTATTAATAAAATCTAAAAATTTTATTTTTTATCCGTATCCGGAATAAATGGATCGTGAAAAGTGTCTTTAATGTCATAGAGACTGATATCATTGATGTTAAATATTGTTAATGAATGCTATTCAGAAATCTCTTTTAGATAATTTTGCGACGATTTTTTGAATAATTATATAAGTAAAATATATTATGAAGAAAACAATTGTCATTACAGCTATTGTTGCAGTTATGGCGATCATCATTGTGGTTGTGATCAACAAGGCGGCTACAAAGAAAGATCTGGCAAATCTTTATGTTGAGGCACAGAAAGGCCAG
>CAZLCF010000264.1:0-4234 GCA_964557905.1 uncultured Rikenellaceae bacterium
CCCTGGGGCCAGAATCCCATAGGACGGTTGGTTGAGAGCTGTACTTCCCTTACGCGGCCGATTACATCACCCTGTATCCATTCAACTGTTCTCCTTGTACCTTCTGCAGCATGTCCCTGGTTCCCCATTTGTGACACCACCCCGGTTTCTTTTGCAATCTCTGCAAGTTTGCGGCATTCAAAAATGGTTTTTGCAAGTGGTTTCTCAACATAAACATGCTTTTTGGCGCGCATAAATGCAGCGGCGATCATAGCATGATTATGATCAGGTGTGCCGATCACTACGGCATCAATTGATTTTTCCTTATCCAGCATTTCACGCCAGTCACTATAAATCTTAGCCTTGGGATACCCTTTGAATATATGTCCTGCATAATCGGGATCCACATCACATAAGGCATAAATATTGGCAAGCTTTATTATATTACCGCTTCCTGCAGCACCCATCTGGACCGGAGCGTCTGCATTCGGCGGCCCTCCAGGGCGCCCTCCGGGAGGAGGATTGCGTTTCATCATCTCTTCCATCCTGGCTTGCATTGCAGCGATTTGTTCCTTGGTCATTGGAGTGCCATTCATGTTCCTTTGAGGCCTGACAACAGGAACATCGGGAGAACAAATCTGCTGAATGTCACCACCTCCCTGGCTGCCGACTCCGATACCGGCCACATTGATCAGGTCGCTGGGAGCTGTATAGCCCTTGCCGCCCATAACATAGCGCGGAATAACAGTAAATGCAGCAGCTGCAGCTGCAGTACCCAAAAAATTACGCCTGGAAAGACTTTTACTTTTTGGATTTGTCCTGTGAAGATTTTCCTTGCTCATTTTAATGAAGTTTTGTTTTAGATTGAAGTTAGGAACTGATTTTAGTAATTAAAAACAGGCGTATTAAAGATAACAGATTAAATAATACTCCCCCATTGTTTAACATAATTTAATAATGCTCTGATGAAAAAATTGACTGGCACTTAAGTGTTTCATAACTTTGTTGAAATCAGTTTAATTAGTATCCATTTCAAGCATTGACTCATGAAAAGAAAAAACATTTATTTTTTTATCGGATTAATCATCATTCTGGTTCTGATATTTCTTTTATTGAAATGCAGGCAGAATAATGTATACAGTTATTTTGAAAAGAATGATGAAGGATGGAAAGTAACAGGTGATGTCAAGAATGCCTTTGCCAGGCCGGATCATAATGCTACGGGGGGTAATCCCGGAGGTTTTTTATCAGCAACTGATGAAACTACCGGAGGGGTATGGTATTGGAATGCTCCTAAGAAATTCCTGGGATCGAAAAAAGGAGCCCTGGATAAGAAGCTCAGTTTCGACCTGATCCAATCCGATATCAGTAATCAGTTTGATGCACCTGATATCATTCTTGAAAGCGGGGATCTGATCCTGGTTTATAAGTTACCTTTTCACCCGGATACAAAGTGGACATCCTATTCAGTCGATTTATCTGCTGAAGCCGGATGGAAGAAAAATGATATTTCCGGTCCGCCAGCCCTTAAGGAAGATCTGACAAAGGTATTATCCAGGCTTACAAGCCTTAGAATAAGAGGTGAATATGTTACCGGTCCTGATATTGGATCTATTGATAATGTATGCTTGTTCCTGAAGTAACAGATACTTTGGCAAGTTGATGAGTCTCGTCCCCATAAAGGTTGAATGTCACTCCGGTTATAAAGCTGATGAATATCCAAAGTGCTTTTCCAGGAATAATGAAAGATTTGAAATACAAGAGATTACAGACCGCTGGTACCAGGGGGACAATAATCCTGAGTGGCCCGTTTCAAATTACTTTAAGGTGATTACAACTGATGGGAAACAGAATATCATCAAGCATGATCTTGAAAGTGACAGGTGGTATTTGTGTGAATAAAAAACCGGTCCCTGTTTCACGGACCGGTATTAAGGTTGTGGGCGATGATCCCGAGTACTTGGGACTTACCCTCCCGAATCTAAAATCTCAAGAACCCCTGAAAATCAACCGTGCTAAGACCTCACCTGTCAGAATTAATTAGATGGGTGAGGTTTTTATCTAATAGATTTCGTAAATTTGGGTATAGTCTTATTTCCTGATAGTTAATTTAATTTTCTAGCTCATGAAAAAACTCATACTTGGGATGATTCTATCAATCCTCTGTTTATTATTAAGCGCACAGGTCCCTGAATCCTTCAACTACCAGGTCGTGGTAAGAGATGGCTCTTCTAATAACCCGTTAGTGAATCAAAATGTATCATTCAGGATGACGATCTTGAAGGGTAGTAGTTCAGGGGAATCTCAATATTCTGAATTGCATAGTGCTAATACCGGTGCTTTAGGTATTGTTAATCTGGTAATAGGTAACGGAACCGACAAAACAGGGAATTTTACTACCATTGATTGGGGTGCTGATACTTATTTCCTGAATGTTCAAATAGACAAAGGAGATGCAATTTTCATGAATATGGGAACGACACAACTTTTAAGTGTACCCTATGCGATGTATTCAAAATCCACCGAAACATATACCGAAACTCAAACCATAGCAGATGCTGCAGCTTTAGGCAACTCGGTTAATACCCAGCTTAAAAACCTAACAGACCCGACCGATGCAAAGGATGCTGCAACAAAAAAATATACCGACGATTTAATAAATGAGTTACTTGGCAGGATTGAAACTCTGGAAGAAATTGTAGCTAATAATGAACCCGTTTATCAAAAAAGAATCCTAATAACTGAAATCATGGCAAATCAGGCCGGTACCGAATCAGGAGGCGCGGGAGAGTTTATAGAGCTTATTAATGCAGGAACTACAACAGTGGACCTGCATAATTTATGGATTGCAGTGGGGACGCAAGATGCATTTGTCTATGACCAGTTACAATCATTCCAAACTGGGACTACGCTACTCTTACCCGGAGCATATGCAGTAATCCTCGACCCAAATTATGATGACAGATATTCGTTCCCTACAGGAACCGTGCTAGTTACTGTAGGCGATGCCGTAATAGGTTTTGCTGGAATTGCGACAACTCATTGGATCACTCTATATGATGTCGACAGAAGTACTATGCTAGATGAGTTTCAATACCCTTCAGATCCTGGTGATGGTATCTCCCTTTATCGAATCAGTTTAAATGCAGACAATAACTATGCTAATTGGGCAGCTTCGCCAAGCGGATCTACTCCAGGCAAATCATATTCTGCAGATGCATGCTTCGTAAATACTTTTACATCTTTTTGGGTGGATCACTTTGTTTATAATGAGGGAAGGTTCTGGATTCAAGCCATCGGTTGGCCAGATTGGTACAATCCAGCTGGCTCTCCAGATTTAGTGAACGCAGATGGCGTATCTACTTTTACATATCGCTTTAATGTACCAGCACCCCAAGCCTTTGAGTTTAAAAATCCATATTCAGATTATAACATAGTGTTCAGGGAGCGAAACAGTCCAACAGCTGTAGGTGATGGTTCCGAGGCATACGTCCGCGTAAATCCAGGAGTTACGGTACTTATTCCGGCTTCCAGTCTCGGCTACTATTACGTGTGTACCGAGGGATCGGATATAAATACACTAGAATCAATTGACTGGTCAAATTTTGATCCCATATGGTTATCCTTTCCTCAAGATGGGATTATTGCACCTTTTTTCATTGAAATACAGTGAAAAGGTGTTCGGGTTGCTCTCTAAATCTATCCATCCAAAACCCTATTTAATTGGATGGATGGATTTTTTTATATCAATCATACATATTTCTTAAAATTGGTGATATAGGCATATCAAATATAAAATTAATCACTTTCTTCTCCAAATGAACGAATAGAAACTTAATCAAATCCTGTCTTTTTATACTGTAATTCATTTAGTATTGAATGCGGTAGATTTAATAATATAACCTAAACTAGAAAATTGTCTGGATAAAGATTTTATAACTAACTTTGTAATAGCAGATGTAGGCAAAGAGGAGTATTTTTAGAGACCAGTAAATCAGAATTTTTGTGTAAAGATTAATCTACTTTATCCTTTATCTAAAAGGGTGAAATTTGTTTCACCTATGTTTCACCCGACATAAAATAAAAAAAGAGCTAGACTACTCTAACTCCTTGATTTGCAAACGTGGGCGATGAGGGAGTCGAACCCCCGACTTCCTGCTTGTAAGGCAGGCGCTCTGAACCAACTGAGCTAATCGCCCAAAAAAGAGAGTGCAAATATAGGTTACATTTTCTTTTATACAAAGAATAGCAACAA
>CAZLCF010000265.1:0-4215 GCA_964557905.1 uncultured Rikenellaceae bacterium
TGATCCTGCCCTACTGGAACGCCGTTATGAATCCTTACTGGGATCCTGATGCCCGCGGATGTATAATCGGTCTCTCTTCAGGACATCACAGAGGCCATCTGTACAGGGCAATATTAGAAGGAATTGCAATGGAACAGTCACTTGCCACAAAAGCCGTGGAAAAAGCAACAGGGGAAAGAACAGCAGAATTTGCAGTTATAGGCGGAGGGGCAAAAAGTAGGCTATGGCAACAGATTATTGCCGATACAAGCGGAAAAAAAATACTGAACATGTCATCTGATGAAGCATCTTCACTGGGTGCCGGAATTTCAGCGGCAGTGGCTGCAGGATGGTTCCCATCCTTTGAAGAGGCCGCAAAAAATATGGTTCACGTCAGAATGGTAACTGAACCAATCACCGGGAATGCTGAACGATATCAGGACCTGCTGAATAAATATAGGGAGATATACCCGGCAATAAGAGATATAGGTAAGAGAGATAAGGTAAAAACATCTGAAAACTGACGGCATTAATAAATTTATTACCTGAAATGTTTCTCAAATTTTTTCTGTTTGCATAGATTTGTATAGTATGTGATTGATTTGTTCCCCTGCAGAAATGGAGCATAGTACAGATTTGAATTCTAAAAAATTGCGACGAAGTAAAATAATTAACCAGAAATAAGCTGAATATGAAAAAAAACGTAATCGTCTCAAGACTGAGAATAGTTTTGGCAATCCCGATACCAACATTTTTGTTGATCTGGGTTTTTAGCTCCTTTATCACTGTTAAAGGACAGCCCGGAAACCCGACACAGGAAAAACCGAAAACTGTTCCTCTGACGGAACGCATCGGACATACTGACCCATCAAAAGCCATGCCTGGTAAAAATGTACATCAGGGTACCGGCACATTAGGAATGCAAACCCTGCTTGGAAGGGGAGGAGTCAAAAATCTTGCCTTTATGCATCATGGTCCTCTCGGGCCGAAGAGCTCAATAGGGCATCATTTCCATACCAATTCTGATGAAATGTTCCTTATCCTTGATGGTGATTGTCAGTTTACAATCAATGGGCAGACAGCTCTGATTAAAGGTCCGGCAGGAGTCCCATGCAAATCCGGTAATGCACATGCCGTATTTAACCCCTCAGCAAAAGCTGTCGACTGGGTTAATTTCCAGGTATTGGTTGCTGATCCTGTTCAGCCTGCAACCGGTGCTCCTTCTGCTTATGGAGCAGGTGCTCCTCCTCAAGGACCTGGCATTCCTCCGGCTCAGGCAGGAGGTGGGATGCCACGCAGGGGTTCTTTTAACTACTCTGCCGATCCAACAAGCTTATTTGAAATGGGTGATGACAGGTCTGATGCAGTGCTTGTTAAAAAACCAACATTTATAAATACCGGCCAGCTTATTAAAGAAAATCTTCGTCCTGTTGTCAATATGAATGGCGGAAAAGATACTGTTCTTTACAGAAGAGCTCTCGGTCCGGGAGCATTTGCATCAAACTGGGCGTTTTTCGATCACCTTCTTATTCCGGTCGGATCGACTGTCGGAAGGCATTATCACGCAGGTGTTGATGAAGTTTACTTCGTTATCAAGGGGAAGGGCAAAGTATATGTAAATGACGAGTGGGCCGACATTGCTTATGGTGATGCAGTTCCCGTAAAGGCCGGAGAAATCCATTCACTTGAAAGCTCAGCAACCGAGCCGCTTGAAGTGGTTATCTACGGTATAGCTCTTGAAAAAGGGAAACTCGATGTAGTTGATGTTCCGCTTACAATGGCTAAGCTGCAGATGTTCTTCGAAGTTGAACCTGCAAATTATGCTGCTTTTGAAAAGAATTATATCGATGTTTATGTACCTGCACTGAGAAAACAGGTAGGTTATCTGGGATCAAAGCTCCTCCGCATTTTCCCTGCTGACATCGCAAAGAGAAATGGATCGCCTGAATCTAAATTTACCTTTGAAATGGAGCTGATGTTCGAAAAAGAGGAGCAGCGCATTGCCTGGACCAGAACACAGGAACACGATTTCGCATGGGGAAAAACAGCAGCATTGGCAAAATCATACCAGTGGATCGGTTATGATGTAGCAGGTATGGACCAGGTGGCTGATCCTTATGGTAAAAGAAATATGACCGTCGAAAAATATTAATGAGTTTTTTACATAACCAAATAAATAATGAAACCGACAATGAAGAAACAATTTTTCCTGGCCAGTCTTGTGGTTCTGGCCACACTGATCCTTTCTCAATGCACTCCTGCACCTGAGTGGCAAAAGAAGAACAAAGGACTGATTAAACAATACTCTCTGACAGAGAGAAAGCTTACCAGTCTTCCTAAAACAAAAATAGTATCAAATCTGGAGGCAGGTAAAGTTACTAACCTGGAATCTTTTGCAGCAACATCTTTATATCCTGGTGTAAATGCAAAACTTTACTGGGGAACCGGCACAATGACAGGTCTCCTGCAGCTTGATCCTAACGCGCAGATTCCTGAGGAAGTACTGCCGACCGACAGATTCTTATTTGTTCTCGAAGGAGAAGTAAGCCAGCTTATTGGCGGAGCAAATGTTAAAATGATTGCGTTAAAAAGAGAAGGACAAGATGGAACTCACAGTATTACTCCGCGAATCGATTTCGTATATCTCGAAAAAGGAACCAAAAATGCATTAACAGCTGGTCCTGCAGGCGCAAAAGTTGTTGAGGTTTACAGCCCTGTTCGTCTTGACTATCTTCAAAAAGCAGGAATAACTGATGTTCCTTCTGCAAATGCTGATCTTGCAACACCCGTTACTCCAAATGTTAACCCAGATCAGGTATATGATCTGTACGAGTTTCAGCTAACAGAGCTTACCACAGGTGCTCATTCAAGGCTGATCACCGGGAAAAACACACAGGTAAGCTTCATTTCAATGGATCCGGGCGCTTTGTTTGATCGTCATATTCACCCTGAAGAACAGACAATGCTTGTACTACGTGGCGGTTGTGATGAAATTCTTCTTGATGGCGAACAAACTATGGCTAAGAATGATGTTGTTCTTATCCCGGGCAATATGGTTCATGGTGCAAAAGTTGGTGACCTTGGTTGCGATGCAATAGATATTTTC
Organism: uncultured Rikenellaceae bacterium; assembly: GCA_964557905.1. GTDB lineage: Bacteria > Bacteroidota > Bacteroidia > Bacteroidales > VadinHA17 > LD21. The sequence goes on from CAZLCF010000265.1 coordinate 3,086, forward strand.
TGGCCTGCAAGAGCTGATTACAGTGAAAAAGAAAAAGCAGGACTTGAAGCTTATCACGCAATTATTCCCGAAAGTTCCAGGCTTGAGCTCCTTGTCGATGGTACAGTTTCAAAGCCATCTCTTACTTTCGCTGAAGGCCCAAAATGGATGAATGGCAAGGTCTATTTCTCTAATATGGGTTTTGACCAGGGGTGGGGCGCTCATCCTGATAAAAGCTCTATTGTTGAATTGAAACCGGACGGATCATACAGAAACATTTCCGAAGGTAAGATGCAGTCAAACGGTCTCTACCCATATAAAAACGGGAATCTTCTTGTTTGTGACATGATCGGCCATAGGGTGGTTGAAATGACTACTGAGGGTAGAGTCTTGAAAGTAATCGCCGATAAATATGATGGCAAGAAAATCGACGGACCAAACGATATTATTACAGATGCAAAAGGCGGTATCTACTTTACCGATCCACAATTCACAATGGAGGCTGTGAAATTCCAGCCCGGACGCGCCGTATATTATATTTCACCTGAAGGTAAAGTAACAAGAATCACCGAGCCGAATGAGTTTGCAATGCCAAACGGAATCCTGGTCTCCCCGGATGGCAAAACGCTTTACATCAACAATTGCTATGATGATGAATCATGGTACCCTGTAAACAGTAACAAAGAGAATTATGTTTGGGCTTACGATGTAAAAGAAGACGGAACAATAACTAATGGCCGTCAGTTTGCAAAATTATTTTTGGTCGACAATGTCCTGGACAGAAAAGGGAAATCTTCAAGTTCAGACGGTATGGCCATTGATAAGATGGGTAACATTTATGTCGGTACCTATTACGGCGTTCAGATATTCAACTCAAAAGGTGAATTTGTCGGTATGATTAATTTGCCTCACTTCCCGGTTAGCCTTTGCTTCGGCGATGATGATATGAAGACCCTCTATATCGTCAGTTATAGCTGGGTTTACAAGATCCGCACCAACATGGAGGGCTATGTAAACTATTTGTAAATAGGGGTTTATTTGATAGTATCTTATAGCAAGGAGTGTCCTCTGAATTTGAAAGTCAGGGGACATTTTTTTTGAACAGCCCTTTATGCTGGAAAAAAATTATTTGCTTTTGCTTTCAATTACAT
>CAZLCF010000266.1:0-4207 GCA_964557905.1 uncultured Rikenellaceae bacterium
TCACATAATGGGTATAATAATTTCGCGCAATGTCGGCACTAATCTCAAATCATTTGCCCTGGAACACCTTTTTAATTACCTTGATGTTTCAATCCCATATTGGCCAACCGATGCATATGGTTATTATAACGGTTGCGGGGATATGTGTTTAACACCGCGTCATATGGCTAAATTCGGACAGTTATACCTGAATCATGGAACCTGGAATAATGACCAGGTTATTTCATCTGATTGGATTAACCGGTCTCTTCAGATATATTCCTCTACCACCTATAATTGTGATATTCATTCACATATTCACAAGCTGGGTTATGGTTATATGTGGTGGTCAGGCGTCTCAGGCAATTATAAGTACAATTTTGCATGGGGTCATGGCGGTCAGATGATCGTGATTATACCGGACCTCAGCATGGTGGTTGTCACAACAGCGGCGCCTCAACCCGGATTCGATAATTCCGCATGGCAGAAGGAAAAAGCTGTAATGGAGCTGGTTGGCCGGTTTATTGAACAGATATGATCGATTATCAAAATCAGCTTGAAAGTGAAATTTGTTAATAAGATGCATTATATAAAGAACATGCCGGAATCATAAATTTTTACTGACAAATATTAAAAATCATTGCAATGAAAAATCTGGCTTTATCACTAATTGTAATCACTTTTCTGGCAATTCCTTTATCTGCCCAGGATATGTTCCCTGCCAGGCAGTTGACCTTTGATCCAGCACAGCAGGGTTTTGCCACATGGGCACCCGATAGTAAAACAATTGTGTATCAGTACACTGATTTAAATGATACACTTGGTAAAAATGGTTTATGGAAAATCTTACCGGATGGAACAGGGGCAAAACAGATCTTCAGTGGTCTTGCCGAACATCCAAAATGGTCGCCCGACGGGAAATATATTGTGTTTGATGCTGACACCGGTAACAGCATCAGAATGATCCCGGCCGGAGGAGGAGAAGTGATAAAGTTCCTGCCTGATTCAGTTCTTATTCAAAATGGAGGACTGCCTTGCTGGTCACCTGATGGCTCACAGATTGCATTTGTCGAAAGAAAAGGATTGTCACTCTGCACCTGGAACTTCAAAACCGGGGAATTGAAAAGCCTGTTCCGGGAAGAAGGTAAATTACCTCTGCCGGGCGGCTGGTGTACCGACGGCAAAAGTATCCTTGTTGCCAATATGGACAGGCAAACAAGAAAATGTACAATACTGAAAATTTCCTCCGAGGGTAAGAGGAAGACACAAATTACCGGTCATCATGAAAACTTTTATCGTTACCTGGCTCTCTCACCCGATGGATCAATGCTGATATATGCAGCGATGGAAGGAAAATACCTGGGTTTGTACATAATGCCCGCCGAAGGAGGGAAATCGTTGCCTCTCACTGTTACTCAAAACGGCCATAATGAAGGTGCAGTATGGTCACCCGATGGAAAAAGGATCGCTTTTACCAGCACCAGATCCGGAAATTTTGATATCTGGATTATGGATGTTGATATTGAAAAAATAAAAAGAGATCTTCAAAATAATAAGTAAAAGAAACTTCTATGCCGGACAGGATGCATTTATATGTATTGACAATGGCGGCAGCACTGTTGTACTGTTCCTGTACTAAAAATGATGTAGAGCCAGTGTATTGGCAACCGGAAGACCTGAATGACGGCTGGCAAATCTCGGGGACGAAGGAACAGGGTATGGATTCAATTACTTTAAATAACCTTTATTCAGAAGCAAATAATCTTGATAATCTCTACGGTCTCATTGTTGTAAAAAACGGTTATCTGATAGCAGAGAAATATTTCAATGGTAAGTCGGTGATTGATGCTTCCCCAACCGCATCAGTGACAAAAAGTATTATTTCAGCCCTGGCAGGTATTGCAATCAGAGAAAAACATATCACAGGCACTGATCAGAAGTTGAAGGATTTTTTTCCTGAAATTGACTGGGAATCAACGGATCCAAGGAAATCAGAAATAGCTATTCGGCAGATACTGCAAATGAGATCCGGTTATCCATGGGAAGAGTCTGACGGATACCTGAATACACTGTTCCAGTCATCAAACTGGATCCCTTTCCTTAAGCAGTTCCCGCTGATGCATGATCCGGGCACACAATTCGGTTATTCGAATTTCACAGCACACATTATGGCTATAATCATAGCCCGAAGCTCAAAAGAATCTCTTAAATCATTTGCCGGAAAGCATCTGTTCGATGAGATGGGTATATCGGTTCCTTACTGGCCGGCTGACGCCAGCGGGTACTATTATGGCAGCGGGGATATACGGCTGACTCCAAGAAGCCTTGCCAAGTTCGGACAACTCTATCTCAGCCGTGGTATCTGGAACGATGTTCAGCTAATCCCATCGGAATGGATTGACGAATCACTCAGTATCTATTCTGCTTCTACATATGGTCGTGAAATACTTACTAATATCCGAAATCTTCAGTATGGATATCTTTGGTGGTCAGGAACTTCCGGAAGCCATCATATATGGTATGCCTGGGGACATGGGGGTCAGATGATTGTGATTATCCGTGATCTGAATATGGTAATTGTTGCAACAGCTGCGCCGCAATCCGGATTTGATAATACAGCCTGGCAAAAGGAAAAAGCAGTCATGGAACTGGTTGGCCGGTTCATTGAACAGATATAATCAGCTAATAATATGAAACACACAAAATCACTTGGAATATTGTTATTAAGGTCCATATTTCTCTTCGGACTTATTATTTGTCTGACCTTTCTGGGTGCCGGACGACTTGATTACTGGCAGGGATGGGTATATAACGGGAGCAACATAATCTTCCTGATACTGTCCTATCTCCTGCTGCCGCGCGATCTGGTGGAAGAAAGACTGGATCCCAAAGAAGGGATGAAAAAGTGGGATAAGATCTTTTATGGGATTTCCACTCCGGTTTATTTTGTGACTCTTATACTATCAGTCCTTGACGGAGGTCGTTTTGACTGGGAACCCCGGATCTCCATTCCGGTAGTCATTATCGGGATCGTATTGTATATAACTGGTCAGGCAATTATTTTATGGGCTAAAAGATCAAACAGGTTTTTCTCACCTGTTGTACGAATTCAGACAGATAGAGGGCAGACAGTTTGTAAAGAGGGTCCATATGGTTTTGTAAGACATCCCGGATATATGGGAGGATTGATTTATGCAATTGTTTCGCCGCTGGTTCTCAATTCATTCTGGGGATTAGCACCAACCCTTATTTCAATCGTATTAACAATCATCAGAACTTCACTGGAAGATAAAACCTTGCAAAAGGAACTGCCTGGTTATCAGGAATATACTAAAGAAGTTAAGTACAGGCTGCTGCCGGGTATCTGGTGAGAATGCATTATTTCCAATTTGGCCAATAATTTTAATTGACTGTCGGCAAATCTGAAGAATTTTAAAATGAACTATTCAATTTTATTATTAAACTATTGTTTATTCAAGATGAGATTCCTCGTTCCGCTCTGCTCCACTCGGAATGACACACGCATTTTATTAGGGGGGCTGTTGAAAAAGTCCTTTGTGCTCTTAGTGTGTACTTAGTGTTCTTAGTGGTTAAATTTTTAAATCATTGAACCACAAAGGATCACGAAGGATAACACAAAGAACACAAAGGGAAAAAGTAGCAATTTTATTACTTTTTCAACAGCCCATTTCCCATCCCATATTTGCCGTGTCATTCCGAGCGCTAGCGAGGAATCTCCATACAAAATACCAATGATTCTATAAAATCATTTATCTTGAAAATATGAAAAAAATTCTTTTATTACTCCTTCTGCTGGTTTTCTCCTCCCCTGCCCTTTTCTCCCAGGAAAAGAAAGTCCCTGTCGAACCTTCCGAAACCTGGCTGAATAACCAGCATCAACCCGAGAAGCTGATGGATGCTATCGGACTGAAGGAAGGTATGACTATTGCCGATATCGGTGCCGGAAAGGGAAGGATGACGGTCTTCTTCTCACTAAGAGTGGGGGAAACAGGTAAAGTATATGCAAATGACATTGATGAGGCTGCCCTTGAATACCTTGAACACAGGTGCCAGAGCAACGACATGACTAATGTTACCACTTTTCTGGGCAAGGTAGATAACCCTACGTTGCCAGCCGGGAAGGTCGATATTGCTTTTATGGTCAGCACCTACCATCATCTTGAGAAACCAATTAAAATGATGAGGAACACAATATCATGCCTGAAAA
>CAZLCF010000267.1:0-4159 GCA_964557905.1 uncultured Rikenellaceae bacterium
TTATCGCATGTTTCACATACATTCCTGAGAATTTTCCTGGCAGCCATGAAATTATCCTTACGGATGGGTGAGATCACCTTTATAATATCTTCAGTGATCTTATCAACAGTAGCTTCTTTTGTGTTTTCATGACAATGGCAATTACGGTCCTTGATGATTTTAACCAGGGCATCCCGTTCAATCTTAATCGGATTCTGGAACATCTCCCATCCTTTTTTTCTTGACTTCTTAGCCTCTTCTTCGGCTTCAGCAGCTACTTTATCGAGCTCTTCCGCGGTTGCAATCCTCTGTTCAATGATCCATTCCCTCATTTTCTTTATTGGATCAAATTCCTCTTCCCATTTCAATCTTTCCTCACTTTTATATCTTTCATGTGATCCTGATGTGGAATGACCCAGAGGCTGTGTTACCTCTTCGATGTGGAACAGAACAGGAATATGGTCCTTGCGGCAAATTGCAATCCCTTCCTCATACATTTTGATCAGTCCGGGATAATCCCATCCCTTACCTTTATATATCAATATCCCGGGACGATCGGGTTCATTCTCAAAGCCTTTCAGAATATCAGAGATGCTGCCCTTCGTGGTCTGATATTTCTTCGGAACCGATATCCCGTAACCATCATCATAGACAGAAATTGCCATCGGTACTTGTAACACTCCGGCAGCATTCATGGCTTCCCAGAAGTGTCCTTCAGAAGTGCTGGCATCTCCGATTGAGCCGAATGCGACTTCATTTCCCTTCAGTGACAGTGTTGTAAACCTGTGCAGCTCCTTATTCTGCCTGAATAATTTTGAAGCATAGGCCAATCCCAGCAACCTTGGCATCTGACCGGCAGTCGGGGATATATCAGATGAGGAATTTTTTTGTTTTGTCAGGTCGCGCCAGGTCCCATCAGGATTAATGTTCGGAATTGAAAAATGGTTGTTGAATACCCTTCCACCGCTTCCCGGATTAATTTCCCTGTCGGTGTTCCCATATAGCTGATGAAAGAATTCAAGTGAATCATAAAGCCCCATTGCCATCATCCATGTCTGATCTCTGTAATATCCTGATCTCCAGTCTCCTTCCTTAAACTGTTTGGCCAGAGCTATCTGGATTATTTCCTTGCCGTCACCAAAAATCCCGAATTTTGCTTTCCCCGACAGTACTTCACGGCGCCCTATTATGCTGAGGTTCCTGCTGAGGTTCACCAGCCGGAAATCGGCAAGCATGCTTTCCTTGTTCATATACTGTTCTGATTGTCTGTCACTTTGCTTCATATCTGCCTGATAGTTTAATTTTTTCTTTGTAATTATAAACAATAAACAAATTTTTGCTGCAGTTGTTTAACATTGACAGAATAAATGATTTTGAGGGATGTGCTACATGTGGAATTAAAAGCCGGCGACCGGTAACCGGTATCACTCAGGTTCTGAGATATATTTCATAATGCTACGGGTTGTCCAGATTTTAAAATTACCGGCCTCACCCGAATAAACCAGGTATGCTTCAAATTCAGGATGCATGTCAAGAAACTCGATTGTCCTGTCTTTTCCCATGACCATGCAGGCTGTTGCAATGCCATCAGCAGTTGCACAGTCATCGGCAATAATAGTTGCACTTAGCAGCTGGTTCCTGGCAGGGTAACCTGTCTTGGGATCAATGGTGTGGGAGTATTTGATCCCATCTTCAATATAGAATTTTCTGTAATTGCCTGAAGTTGCCAGAGATCTGTTTTTCAAACTGATAATTGCCTGGAGGTCTGAGCCGGGAGACATATTGTTATCTTCAGGGCTGTCAATTCCGATCCTCCACAGTTTACCTCTTTTCTTACCTTTAACCCTTACCTCACCACCTATTTCAACCAGGTAGCGGTTTATACCAAGACTGTTAAAATATCTGCATAAAACATCCACTGAATAACCCTGGGCAATTGCATTGAAATCAAGGCTGATGCGAGGATCCGTTTTGTATAACAGACCATCCCTGATCTCCACTTTTTCCATGCCAACAAGGCTTAAAAGAGAATCGCGCTTTAATTCGGTAAAGGATTTCTGCGCATCAGGTCCGAATCCCCAGGCTTTCACCAGGGGACCTACCGTTAAATCAAACGTACCATCAGTTATCCTTGAGATCTCTTTTGATAAATTAAATGCCTCAATAAAGAATGAGTCAGGAGTTGCTGCTTCATTGCGGTTAATTCTGGAAAGTATTGAAGAATCCTGGTAGAGGGATAATGACATATCAAAATCGTGAAGGATCGTTTCAACTCTCGTTCTTAAGTCAATTAGGCCGATCTCGCCTGAATTTTCAAAAACAATATTGTAGGTTGTGCCCTGGATAAATCCTGTGAAATTTGAAAATCCAGGCTTTTCCTTACAGGAAGGAAAAAATATCAGCAGGACGATAAATAAGATTAATAATTTGTAATTCATTTAGGCATCAGGTTCCAATAAAGTTCCTTCATATGGATGTCTAATCGTTTCTTCAGGCTGATTGTTCTGGACATTTTATTATTAAACCATTATAATAATTCCTTTGAAAAAAAGTTCTGTTAATAAATTAACAATGATTACAAATGTATATATAGCTCTTAACAATTCTGTAAAAATGCTAAATATTAAATAACAATTTTGCACTATTTTTGTTTACACTTTTCCATAGTCTCATTTTATGAGCAGAATATTGTCATTTATCATAATATTAAGCCTGCTTCATGTATCCACCTGGAACGGATTACAAATCCGCACCAACGATGACGGAGATAGTGAACAGGACCCTCTGTCTTATACAAACAATGTATATGATCAAAGGATCAAAACCGTTCAGCTTAACAAAGAAGGCTGGAACTTTTCATACCCCATAATAAAACTGAGCAGCGAGGAGAAATTGATCGTTCAGTTTGATCTTCTTGACGATCTGAAAGAGACATACTATTATACTTTCGTGCACTGCGACAAAGACTGGAACAAATCAGACATCTTCACAAATGAATATCTTGAAGGATTCCCTGATAATCCTATAGAGGACGTAAAACCATCATTCAATACTACAGTAAAGTATTTTCATTATACTCTTATCTTTCCAAATGAAAAGATCTCTTTTTTGCTGTCGGGGAATTACATCCTTTCGGTATATCCATATGGAGAACCGGATACGCCTGTTGTTACACAACGTTTTATTATTACCGAAGACCGTGCTTTAATAGATTTCAGGGCATACAGGCCGCTGATTACAGAATATAATAACACCGGCCAGCAGTTTGACTTCACTGTAAATCTCAACGGGCTGCCTGTAACTGATCCTCTCCGTAACGTATATTGTTTTGTACTCCAGAATGGCCGCTGGAATAATGCAAAAAAGGACCTGACTCCTGATTTTATAGGCAACAACGAACTTAAGTTCAATGCGATGTCTGAAAAAAATATCTTTAATGCAGGAAATGAATTCAGGTATTTTGATATTAAAAGCATCAGGTATCAATCAGAATTTGTCAGGAGAATAGATTATGCGGCTCCGAATTATCACGTTTATCTCGCTCCTTCTGACAACAGGGAATTCAAACCATATTTTTACTGGCAGGATTTCAACGGCAAATATTACATTGCTTCAGATGAAGGCCGGGACCCGGAAACTGATGCAGATTATGTATATGTATACTTCACTTTACCGTCAAAGTATATGATCGGCGGCGGGAACATGTATGTATCCGGCAGTCTGAACAACTGGAATCTTAATGATAACAACATAATGGTATTTAATCCTCAGCAGGAACAATATGAATGTACAATGCTTTTAAAACAGGGGTGGTATAATTATGAATATGTTTATCTGAGGAAAGGCGACAATGAAGGGATTGCATCGCTTTTTGAAAGCAGTCATTATGAAACCGAAAACGATTACATTGTTCTGGTATATTACAGGAATCCGCGCGAACGGTATGACCGGGTTATCGGGACAGCAGCAACAAATACAACTAAGCGTCTCACCTATTGATCTTTCCCGTGAGTATCTATCCCATACTGCATTAGAATAGTGTGTTTCAGCGTTTTAAGTATCTCGGTCATGTATTCATCAACAGCTTTCACAGATCCCGGCAGCGTGTAGATCAGCGCATCACCAATTATACCGGCAACGCCCCTGCTCAGGAGAGCGTTGGGCTTTTCTGATCCGTATT
>CAZLCF010000268.1:0-4146 GCA_964557905.1 uncultured Rikenellaceae bacterium
AGGTTCAGTCAGCAATGGACGGAACGGTGAATGAAATTGCCGCTCTTTCATCAGGCCTTATGCTTGCTGGCCTGGGGATCCTGAGTTTTATAAAACTTATTCATTTTTCGTGGGTGCTTTTCATTATTACCATCGTCTGGATTTTAGTAGCCGTAAAATTATATTCGGAGTACAGGAAATCTATAAAGAAAGCCCTTGAATCGGGGAGACAGGGCGGGATGGAAGAGATCATTCAGCCGGGAGAGGCTGTAATGAACAACAGGTTTTCGGCAGACAAGGCCTTTACGGACAATTATCTCAGCCTCATATCCGGTGATTTTTCATGTTTTGAAAGAATCAACAGCCGGTGGTTCTTTGAAAAAATACTTGACCATTCAGAAAGCAGGAAAGATCTGAGTTTATTAACGGCATTAAACAAGATCGCTTCAAATGAAGTTATTGATGAGAAAATCAGGCACAGATCGGTTCAGATAGCTGAGAATCTGGAACAGATCTATTCTTCTGATCAGCAAAATGAGGATAAATTGTTTTTAGCTAAAAAAATACTTGCCGATTCAAGGCAGCCTCAGACCACTCAGATATTAAGGCTCCTGAGGGATAATGCCATTGAATCAAAAGAGCTGGCGATCTATATGATCGGTAAATTTAAACTGAAGGATATGCTGCCTGAAGTATGCGAGTGTCTCAATATCAGGGGACTTGAAGTTCAGGCTGCCAATGTTCTCCGGAGTTTTGGTAATGAAGCAGGAGAAGAAATGAGCCGGTTTTACCTGGCCTCATCGGGGAATACCGGTGTAAGTAAAACTATCCTTAGACTTCTCGGAAGAGATTGTATCGGAGAAAATGAAGAGTTCCTCTTTTCCATATTATGGTCGAATTCACGGCAGATAAGAGAGGCAGCGCTTGAATGCCTGGTAAATTGCAGCTTCAAAGCCAGGGAAGAGGATAAGGACAGGTTTCACCAGCTGATCTCCGAAATTATCAGAATAATGGTATGGAATATATCGGCAAGGATTAGTATAGTAAGAAAAAACAACACTTTCCTCCTTGAACCATTGAACAGTGAAATAGCCCGATGGAATACGTTCCTGTTCAAATTACTTTCAATAGCATATGATTCCGGATCAGTTAATAAGATACGGGAGAACCTGGAAAGCGGTACTGTAGAGAGTGTTAACTATGCACTTGAGATGATCGATATAGTGGTTGACGAGTCAATAAAACCAAAGCTTGTACCGCTTCTTGATGTAATTCCGGATGAGGACAAAGTGAAAGCGCTATATCAGTTTTTCCCGGGTGAAATACCGGAGTACCGAAAACTGATTGAGGATATCATTAACCGCGATTATAATCTTCTTGGTATCTGGATAAGAGCATGTGCAATCAGGAATATGAATAAAATTGAAAATGAGAGCATTAGTGAATCACTGGTAGCGCTTCTTTTCAGTCCTGAGATAATATTGCAGGAGGAATCTGCAAAACTGTTTTCCAGGTCAGATAAAAAAATATATAAGTCTGCATCAGCTCGTATACCAGTCAGCATCAGAGGCCGGCTCGACAGGATAATAGGCGGTGAGACACCTGATGAAGAATTGCTTTACCAAAAAGTAAGATTTCTATCGGAATGCTTTCCTGGATTGGCAGAGGAGGACCTGCTCCTGCCTGCAGAGTCTTTGAGATATCTGAAAGGTATTAAATCCGCTGATTTAAATGTTGCCGGAGGATACATTTTATGGCCGGTACGGTCTGGAAAACCGGGGAAAGAGATTAAAATAATAAATGATGCTCTGAATAGAAAGGAAACTGGATCTTTCAGTGATGTTTATGATTTCTGGTACCTGCTTCCGCTGGATTCTGTTACGGAATATCATTTTCAGTTTCCGGAAAAATCTTTCGAAATAATGAAATATATAGAAATTAACGAAAATTAAACACATTTCAATGGCATTACGCAGGACCACAATATTCAGGCAGTTGATAATAAATATCGCTATTCCCACTTTGCTGGCTCTGTTCATTTTTGCTGCTTTCAACTTTCAGCAGACCCGCTTCCAGCTCGCAAGAAGCAACGATGAAAAGAACAAGCTCCTGGCAAATGGAATGACCAAGATCCTGAAATTCCAGGATATTGCCATAAACCTTATCGAGGATGAATTCAATAACCGGTTCAGAGAATTAAGCTCAAAACTTGTAAATAATTATTTCACCAATACTGATCACCTTGAGAATTTAGACCTGAAGAAAATTGCTAATGAAATAGGAATGGATCCATTCAATGAGGATATTTATATTATTGCTGAAGATGGAACAGTAATTAATACCACATTAAAAGATGAACTTGGATTCAATCTCTATAGCCTGGGAGAAAATTTCAGAAAATATCTTAACGGCATACGTGCCTCAGGAGAATTTGTAACAGATCTCTTTGCTATTGAGCATCAGACCAAAAGACCCAAGAAATATACCTACCAGGCAACCAAGGACAGAAAATATATCATTGAGCTTGGAGCATATTCCAAACAGGTTGATGAAGTTATCCAGGCAATTGAGGATACCAAAGCTGAAATGAAAAGTGAAACAGAAGGTATAATCGATGTTGAATTGTTCCTGATAGCTGATGAACCGTTCAGTATGAATAAAAATGCTTTACCTGTTGAAAGCCAGAAAGAGAACCTTCTTAGAGCATTTACTGAAAAAGACACAATTGACATTACTGAAAAAGTAGGGAAATCCTGGAACAACTATCTTTATATATATATGGAAAGGGCGCCTGTCAGGGATAAGCCCTCAAGCCTGTACAGTCAGGGATCAGTCATCAGGATCATTTCAGACCGGACCTCACAGAAAGCGTTGTTAAGAAGGGAAGCTACAAAGCTTATTCTGATTTTTGTACTGACACTTATTGCTCTTACAATTCTGATATACAGGAAAACAAAGGTTATAACACTACCAATAAAAAACCTGGTGGAGAATGTTACCAGAATCACTGACGGGAACCTCAGGGAAAGAGCGGAAGTAGTTGGTAATAACGAAATTACAATGCTTACTGAAAAGTTCAACATGATGATAGCTCAGCTCGAAAGCTATACCTATGAGCTCGAGGAAAAGGTAAAGGAGAGAACGCTGAAAATAGAAAAGCAGAAAGAAGAAATTGAGGAGCAGAAAAAACATATTACCGACAGCATTTATTATGCCCGCCGCATTCAGAATGCAATACTTCCGTCATTCAACATTATCAGCTCAAACCTCAAAAACTACTTCATTTACTATCTTCCGAAAGATATAGTCAGCGGTGATTTTTATTGGGTGCATGAGATTGACGGACTTTTCATGATAGCCGCTGTTGATTGTACTGGTCATGGAGTTCCGGGAGCATTCATGTCGATTGTGGGCTTTAATCAGCTCAATTATGCCGTAACTGTCAGGAAAGCAAGGTCAGCAAGCCAGATACTCGATGAGCTCAATAAAGGGGTAATTACGACCCTGAATGAAAATACAGGCGAGACATCAATCAAGGACGGAATGGATATGGCACTGTGTGTCCTTGACCTGAAAATGAAGAAAGCGGAATTTGCAGGTGCAAATAATCCTTTGGTGCTTATAAGAGATAATAAGATCACAAGGTATAAAGGCAACAGGTTCCCCATCGGTGCATATGAAAGCAGTCAGCCTCAAACTTTTACCAATAATGTAATTAACCTCATGGATGGTGATTGCCTGTATCTTTTCTCAGATGGCTATCCCGACCAGTTCGGTGGACTTGATGGTAAGAAATTCATGTACAAAAAGTTTGAAGAGCTTCTTCTTGAAGTGCACGCATTGCCGATGGATGTTCAGAAGGAGACACTAAATAAAAGACTGTTGAAATGGAAAGGTTCCAATGATCAGGTTGACGATATCCTGGTAATTGGCATTAAAATATAGAAACATTCTATTTTTAATTTCTGACTATGGGATCAAAGAAAGAGACCCGGGTTATCAATCCCTTTCCGGGGCTGCGGCCATTTGCGCCGGAAGAAAGCGACCTGTTCTTCGGTCGCGAAAGGGAAAGCGAGGATGTACTGAAAAAGCTTCTTAAGAACAGGTTTGTTACCGTAATAGGAGCTTCAGGAAGCGGTAAATCCTCACTAATATATTGCGGTGTCT
>CAZLCF010000269.1:0-4144 GCA_964557905.1 uncultured Rikenellaceae bacterium
GAATATCTGATTTAATTGGTTTATTTATCAATGCTGAGATTGAAAGCGGGAAGTTCTTCTTACTGATTAAAAATGTGGTGTTTAAATACACCCCATCCTTATCATCCATTTTCAGGTAGTATATCTCCGGACCAAACCTTGCAACCATATTCTTTGTTATGGGGATGTTAGAAATACTCGGTCTGAACGAAACCATATAGGTATTTTTGGTTATATATTTTTCTATACCCCGGGTATAAAAAAGATACATTCCGGCACCTATATATTTATTGACCTGATAGTTAGGAGCTATTGCAGCTGCCAGGTACCTGGTTGTTCTGATTATTTCCTGTGATGTTCCGGAAGATGTATCAGTAATGGACTTGAATGACAGGGAATGATTTGCACGTACATCCATTGTAAACTTATTACTGCTCATTACTTTATATCTCCACCAGAAAACCATGGCCCATGGTTTTCCTTCAAGAGAAAAACGAAATTGAGGTTCGAATGTCAGTTTTCTTCCCATTGACATATCAAAGACCATGGCAGGTTTTCCTAATGTCAGGTTTGGAATTGTTGAGATACCTTTACTTTGAACTGTGACAGCACCGGTAAAACTATTTATTTTGGCGCTTGTACTGTCATTTATTTGAGCTGACAAAATCTGAGAGAAACCAATAGAGAACAGAAGGATTGTCAATTTAAAGCCAGTACTGTTTTTTCTGTCAACTGTCATAATATTAATTGTGTTTATTAAATGCAGGTCAATTGGAAATTTTCACACACATTAACCTGGCTTCATCCCGGATCAGGAGTTTGCCATCGGAAAGCGCTATAGGTGCCCAGTTTTGAGTTGCACCGCCAATTCCCGAAGGGTTACCACTACCTTCTTTAAGCAATTCTGCTGATGCAAGTGGCTTAAAGGCTGTCGGATCAGGTTGGATCAGATATAAAGCTCTTGCGCCATCAGTGGCCAGAATCAATCCCTCTGCCAATATCATACTACCTTTATCGAACGAAGGTGAACGTCTTGTTTTCCACATGATCCGGCCATCCATGCTCATACATACCAGCCCATCGCGCCTGCTATTGGTTCCATACTGTGCATAATAATAGCCATTATATAATATCGCTGGTTTGGTAGCGCACCAAACTCTTCAGTTCTAAAAAGTTCTTTTATGCCGTATTTGCCATCTGCTTTCTTCTCCAATTGTATCATTACCGCACCGAGTTCATATCCACCGATGACTAGCACTTTATTATCACCAGCATCAATTGCACTTGGGACTGGAAATTCACATTGCCAGTTTGTATACTCCCACAGGATTTCCCCGGTGAGTGGATCAATTCCGGCCACTTTGCCGTTGCCATTTCTTAGAGATGCCGTGATCATCACAATATGGTCCTTTCCGTCAACTTTTACGATAGCCGGACTGACATTACCCACCGGGCCGAGAGAGGGTGTTTTCCATTTCAAATTACCGGTAAGTTTATCATAAGCCACAACACCTGCCTCAGGTGCTTGTGAAGCCAGGATAAGCAAATCGCCATAAATCAGAGGGCACTGGGAGATTCCAAACATCGGAATTCGGTTGCCGCCAAAACCGGTCCAGATGTTTTTGTTCCAGACCGGCTTATGTGTATTGATGTTGAAGCAATACAGGTTGCCGTTTGGCCCACAGGAATAAACATAGTCACCATCTACAACAGGTACGCTTCGTGAGCCGGGAAACGGAAGATCGCCTGGTGATTCATAACTAAAGTTCCATAGTTCCTTTCCACTGGATAGGTCAAAACACCGCATTTTATCACCAACAGTATCATCCCTGTCGAGCAAATAGACTTTGCCATCTTTTACTACAGGTCCCCCATAACCGATACCAATATTGGCAGTCCATAAAACTTCAGGACCGGTTTCTGGCCAGGAACGCAAAATCCCTTTTTGTGGTGATGTGCTGTTTCTTTCGGGCCCCAGATACTGTGGCCAATCCTGCGCATAAATATACGCTGCGAGAGCCACCAGTAAAAATGTAGTTACATCAACTCGTTTGTTATTCATTTTGATTTCTTCCCTTATTAGGTGATTTTTTGACTTGGTTGCTTTTATGTTGTATGATTACTCCCGCGATTCGCAATTTTTCATTGTTTCACCTTACCGGTTAAATACCATTTGGTTGTAGCTTATCCCCCATGTTCACTGCCTTTTCAATCACGTCCAGTCTCGCTTTCCTTGGATCAGGTTTACCGACTGGTTTACCATCGGATTGTATATCGAGTATCTCGTTCTTTTTGGGACTGTAAACAGGCCATTTCGGCAGACCCTTACCATTAGGATTGCCAGTCTTGGCGAAGTTTACCCAATAGGCGTTCATTATCCTGGCGACCTCTTTGTCCTTGGGTGCCACGGTTGCTCCATCTGGAGCTCTAAGATTGTCGAACACATAAGAAATATCTGATCCGTGTGCAGAGCCAAACCGCATCCGCTCCTTCATGGAAGCAGGTACGTAAGAGAAAAGAAAAATGTAGGCCGGATCGCCCTTGGCGGCAAAAGCACTTGCGGCAAAGCGGGCAGGCTCCGCCCATACCTTGTCCGTGTTAAACATTGTGACTACCTCAGCGAATTCTTTTTTACCATCAGGATCATAGGCAGCTTTTGCCTCATCTTTCAGTTCCCCGAACAGTGAAAACAGTTCTTCCTTTGAACTACTGGCATTAACAAAGGGTCCACCTATTTCCGCACTATTATTCCCGATGATGAGCGGAACGCGTGCCTGCCTGCCTGCCTTATATGCACTCTCAGCAGTCTCTACAACCAATTTACCGTCGAGAATCGGGCCTGAATAGATACGCGGACCTCCTTGTCCATCATTTTCCTGTCCCCCGTCCACAATCTCTTCAACTTTCAGGGCACGTAGTTTGGCCAGTGCGGCCGCATCTGTGCCCTCGATCCCATGTTTACGGGCAAAGTTTATTCCGATCGTTTCCGCTGAAACAGGGTAGTATGGATCTGCATTTTCTTTACTGATCGGCCTACCGGTCAAAACGCCATCCCGGCCACCGCCAGAATGACTGATTGCCTTTTGGAAAAGACCTTGCGCGGCTGGTATGGTAAGGAGTGAATGTATCGAAACGCCACCTGCAGAGAAACCGAAAATAGTAACATTTTTAGGATCGCCCCCGAATGCCGCAATGTTTTGCTGTACCCACTTGAGGGCCGCTATTTGGTCCATGAATGCGTAACTGCCCTTGGGTTCTTCCGGATGCTCCTTGCTCAGTGCGGGGAATGCAAAATGACCAAGGCGCCCCAGACGGTAATTGATGGTAATCAGGATGACGCCTTGTTTGGCAAACTGATTTCCTGAATTGTCCGGAGAGGAACCGCTACCGCCGACAAAGGCGCCGCCGTGGATCCATACCATTACAGGCAGCTTTGCACCTTTTGCGGCTCCGGCAGGCCGCCATATATTGAGAAACAAGCAATCTTCCGACGAGCCCTCTGCAATTGATCCGGAACCGCGGGGCCAACCTGCCTGCGCACAATTAACGCAGAACTTGCTTGCATCACGCTCTCCCTGCCATGCAGGAACAGGTTGGGGTGGACGCCAGCGAAACTCACCTACCGGCGCAGCAGCATAGGGAATTCCCATGAAACTGTCGACGTCCCCTTCCGTTACACCGCGCACCATTCCGGAGGCGGTACGAACTGTAGGCGTCGTAGCCTGTCCAGCATTGACTACCGTTTGTTGAGCGTGCAGCGAACAACTTATTATAATGGCTAAACTGACTAATACTGTTTTCATTTTACTAATTATTTATAAGTTTTACATTTGAGAATTATTTTTGCTTAATCCAAGCCTTTTTCCTTAAACCATTTCGACATTAGGTCAGCGATTTCAACATTGTTTAAATCTGAAAAAGGGAAATGGGTATTGCCTTTTATCCCTGTTTCAGGCAGATGCACCACAGTTACGTCGCCACCGTGCCGGTTAACAGCATCCCGCCATAATCTTGCCATTTCAAGGCGGGCGCGCCATCCATCCTGGCCGGGGTTCGCGATTTGTTTCTCCGGTATGAAATCGCCATAGTAAATTACTATTGGAATTTTTGTTAGTTTCATAAAATCAGCCAAAGGCACTGCAACAGCTTCCAGAGTGCCACCCGA
>CAZLCF010000270.1:0-4102 GCA_964557905.1 uncultured Rikenellaceae bacterium
CATACCGGATGATGAACAACAGGGAGGATGCAGAAGATATCCTGCAGGAGACATTCACGGAATGCTTCAGGAACATCGCATCATTCAGGTTTGAGTCAACTTTCGGCGCCTGGCTGAAGAGCATTCTTATGAACCGGTGCATAAACCAGCTCAGGAAGAAAAAGGCGGATCTCGTTTATTATGAGACGCTGCCGGTGGTTGCTGAAGAAGAAAAGGAAGAAATTTCTTACGATACAGATAAAATATTCAGGGGGATCGAACAACTGCCTGATGGATACCGTATTATACTGACACTTTACCTGCTTGAGGGGTATGATCATACTGAAATATCCCAGATAATGGGGATATCAGAATCAACCTCAAAATCACAATATTCCCGCGCAAAAGAAAAACTAAGAAGTATTCTGTTAAAAAGCTAAAGCTATGGATAGACTGGAAGAATATATAAGGAAGAACAGGGAAGAGCTGGATAAATACACTCCTTCGCCTGATGTCTGGAAAGGGATCAGGAAGAGTATGCATAAAAACAGACGCGAGCTTATCAGATGGCTGTCTGCTGCAGCTATGATAGTTGTAGTACTAACCACTGCTGTCCTTTTCTATGTAGGCAGGGACAGGGAAAATTATGTATTAAGCAAAAGAGATGCTGATATCCGCCTCATGAAAACCAATCCTGAACTGATTGAAAGTGAAATCTACTATAACAACCTTATCAACAACCTGTACAATGAGGCAACACCTTTGCTTACAGGACATCCCGATATTGAAAAAGAGCTTTTCAATGATCTGTCACAGCTTGACAGCATTTGTGCAGATATTAAGAAAGATCTCAGGGATAATGTTGACAATCAGGAGGTTATTGAAGCTCTTATTAATAACTACAGGATAAAAATGCATATCCTTGAAGATATGCTCGCTATCTTAAGGCAAAATGAAAATATTTCCGAAAAAAACAAAGACAATGCGATATAAATCATTTACTCTGATTCTGACATTCCTGCTTTCGGCGGGATTGCTTTACGGACAGGCATTTTCCGAAAAGAAGACTTTCCGGAAAACCTTACCCGTGAATAAGGAAACGACTCTCGAAATAGACAACAAATACGGGACCATTCAAATAACCTCATGGTCCAAAGATTCTGTTGAGATAAGGGCTGAAGTTGAAGCTTTTGCATCCGATCTTGACAGACTGGACAAGATGTTCCAGGGAGTTGATGTAAGTATATCTGAAACAAGCTTCCTGGTAAGGGCTTATACCAAATTCACGCAGAATATAACTATGCTGTTTGAGAGTTTCAAAGGATTGACAAGTAAGCTGATCCCGTATGAATCAAGGATCCAGATCAACTATTTTATCAATGCTCCTGAATACCTTGACATGAGGATTACCAACAAGTACGGTGATGTCTATATGGAAAACAATACCGGTAATCTTTCGCTGAATCTTTCAAACGGAGCATTCAAGGCACATTCGCTCAACGAATCAAATGGTATCGACCTGGTATTTTGTGATGCTACTGTAAATAAGATTATAAAAGGCCGTTTAAATACATCATTCTCCGAGGTTGAAATAGATGAATCAAAGGATCTCTCAATAACTTCAATCTCCTCAAAATTCAATCTTGAAAAAACCGGGAACATCAATACCGAATCAAGAAGAGATGAATTCTACATAGGGAGCGCAAGTTCAATAAGAGGTAACTCATATTTTTCGGATTTCAGAATTGAAGAGCTGCAAAAAGAGATCAATATGGTTACAAAATACGGAGACTTTGATGCTGAATTTATCGATAAGGGAATTGAGATGGTTACGATAAATTCCGGTTATACTGATATAAGTCTTACATTTGACCCGTCAATATCCTATAACCTGGATATCAGGCATGTAAACGCATTCGTGGTTCTTCCGGAAAATGATACGAAACTTGAAAAGAAAATCCTGAATGAGGAGAAAAAAGAGTACATGACCTTTGGTACTGTAGGCAGGAATCCCGGCAATATTAAAGTAATGATTGACGCAACAAGAGGAAATATTTATTTAAAATAAATCCTCAGGCGTGCAACCGCAAAACTTTTCTCATGTCCTTATACAAAACGATCATTAAAATCTCAACGATGAAAACCAGGATAATCTTTTTATTTTCAGGAATATGCCTGATAACATGCACTTCCTGCCTGAAGGATCTGTTATGCATCGAAGGTGACGGGATTGTTGAGCTCGAAAACCGCAGGGTCACATCTTTTGACCAGCTTGAAAATTCAACCTCTTTTGATGTAATATACAAACAGGCTGACACATTTGGTATAACCATAAGCGCAGAGCAGAATATTATGAACTATATTGAAACAAATGTGTACGATGATTGTCTTGAAATAAGGACCAGCCCTGCGACAATCTGCCTTGATTATAATGAGCGGCCGGTTGTTATGGTATCCTCTCCTCTTTTGAAAAAAGCGGTCAATTCCGGATCGGGAGAATTAATCGCCGACAGGATGACCGGAGAAACCGTTTCTCTTAAAAATAGCGGATCGGGTAATATATCTGCCGAACTGATTGATTGTAATGATTTTGAAGCAAAAGCTTCAGGTTCAGGTGATATAGATGTCCATAATATTGTTTGCCTGAATATGGATATTGTTATTTCCGGTTCCGGCAATATATCAATCGCGGGTGATTGCGAATCTTCCCACCTGAAAATAAGTGGCAGCGGCGATATTTACAGTGGCGATCTGGTTACAAAAACTGCCTCGGTAATAATTTCAGGTTCGGGGAGTGCCTATACAAACGTAGAAAACTATCTGAATGGACTCATTTCGGGAAGCGGTAATATTTATGTGAAAGGGGATCCTGAAATAGAACAAACAACCTCAGGATCAGGGAGAATTATTAAAATCAAATAGAAAATCAGCATGAAGAAACTGTACCTTATTATTATAACTGTCATCATTTTATTGCCGTCTGAAGCATCCGGACAGGGAATCTACAGACAGGCGGGTGTCCGGACCGGTTTCAGGGGCGGAATTTTCGTCCAGGTGCCCTCTGTGGCCGGTAATGGTGAAATAGACTATAACGCAATGCTCGGATTCAATAATAGCGGAATACAGCTTACAGTACTCAGGATCATTTACGAGACGGTTATCTCTGACATCTCGCCCGATCTTTATTTCGCCTGGGGGTATGGCGGGCATGCAGGATTCATAGTTACCGATCATATAGGGTTTCTCGGTGAGCGCTACAATTTTGAGGGTGACAGGTTCTGTCCGGTATTCGGAGCAGACGGGTGGGCCGCCGCCGAATACAGGTTCAGGGAAATCCCTTTAATAATCAGTGTTAACGTCAAGCCATATGTTGAATTATCGATACCTGCTTTTGTAAAAATTATGCCGGCTGATATCGGTATATCTGTTTCTTATGTTTTTTAATGTTTAAAATAAAAGCAATTCACAATGAAAAAGATAATATTGATCGCTTCAATGCTTATGCTGGTTTCCCTGATTACTTTCTCACAGGAGCCTGAACCTGAATTTCAGTATTATAAAAACCGGGAAATAAAGACTCTGCTGGGACATGACAGAGGAGGTGGTGGATACTGTTCATTTTCAACAGGTTACTCAAGCATCGACCATATGGATGCGATCCTGTTCGGGGGAAGATTCTCCTGGATGGCCAGCCATTCAATGGGAATCGGATTAGGGGCTACCGGATTTATGAATGAGTTCCATTACGAGCCATCATTAGACAGGGACGTATTCCTCACTGGAGGATATGGCGGCTTATATGTTGAACCAATCTTAATGCCCCGTTTCCCGGTGCATCTATCCTTCCCGGTCCTGCTTGGATTTGGAGGGATCTCATTCATCTCGAAAGATGTGGAGTTTAATGAGAATTTCCTGGAAGATTCAAAGGCATTCCTTCTTATTGAACCTTCCGCTGAACTCGAGCTCAACCTGACAAGATTCCTGCGGCTTGCCATCGGAGCCTCTTACAGGTTGCCTACACCATTTGATGTCGGATTACCCGGATCGTACAGTATCGATGTGGAATCGCTCAAAACCCTGAGCTATACAGTTACACTGAAATTAGGGAAGTTTTAACTGATTT
>CAZLCF010000271.1:0-4090 GCA_964557905.1 uncultured Rikenellaceae bacterium
GCTAAAACATCTGCTTCTTCTGAAAAAGGACCAGTAATCTGTTCCGGAACGGCTTCCCGGGGTGTTTCATCAGCACCGGTCAGCTTGTTTAATAGTGATTCCGGGATAAATTCATTTAATGACGGAAATAGTTTGCTGCCCGGGAAAATATAAAACAGGCCTGTAAGACAGGCCATGATGATCAATAGTAATAAGAACGACCTGAAAGGGCGCATATTTCAGTCAGGTATCAGCTCTTCTTTTTAATTTTAAGTATCTGTCCGACCTGAATTTTATCAGGATCAGCGATATTATTCAGAGTAAGCACATCGGTGGTTGTAACGTTGTCAAACAATTTCACAATATCCCATATTGTATCGCCTGAGCGCACCGTATAAGTGATATAATCACCTTCGGTTTGTGTTGATACTGAATTACCGGCTGCCGATGTATTGGGCGGAACAGTTTTCCCATTCATTTGCTGCTTTTCGGCAAATGATATTGAATTGACTTTTGAAAAGTACTCCGATTTCGAAGGATCAACATAAATCACCAGTCTTTGTCCGATACGAATAGTATTCCTGTATATATTATTCCAGTATCTCAATTCCGATAATCCTACATGGTACCATTCTGCAATATATCCGAGGTTATCGCCCTCTTTAACAATATAGAATAGTCTGGTTTTTCCCTTAATGTCTGCCGGTACATAAGTCGATCTTGAAGGATCCGCGATCCTGGTCGCATTATTAAGATAAATATCAGGTTTATAACCTCTTATAGTATCGTTAAGATCAATAAAATCGCCAAGGTGATTCATAGGCAATGTCAGTGAAAGCGGCCTGGACGAGCCTGGAATAAGTCCCGTCCTGTACTGAGGATTCAGTGCACAAAGCTCTCCCAGAGGTATTTTCATCACTTCCGATATCTGGGCCAGATGGATATCCTTACTGATCATTATTGTATCAATAGCTACAGGTATATTTAAAGGTAATGGCCTGATATTATGTTCCGCATAGTAATTAAGGCCGTAAGTCGCAGCAACATATTGGGGTATATAACCTCTTGTTTCCCTTGGAAGACGGTAAAATATCTCCCAGTAGTCTTTCTTGTTTCCGGATCTGCGGATTGCCTTATTGACATTACCCGGACCGCAATTGTATGCTGCAATCACAAGGATCCAGTCATTATAAATATTATACAGGTCCTTAATATATTTCGCTGCTGCGTGAGTGGATCTGACAGGATCTCTGCGTTCATCAACTACTGAATTGATGGTGAGACCATAAAACCTGCCTGTACTGTACATAAACTGCCATAAGCCTGTTGCGCCTGCACGAGAAACAGCATTTGGATTCAGAGCGGATTCTATCACTGCCATATATTTAAGCTCGGCAGGCAATCCGTATGAATCAAATATATCCTCGATCATTGGAAAGTAATAATCCTTTAATCCCAGGACAGCACTGAACTTATCTCTTTGTTTTATGGTATAGACGTGGATATGGTTCCTTATTATGCTGTTATACGGAAGCCTGATAATAGATTTTATTTTACTTAACCTGTCAATATAAACTGAATCGGGATACTGCACTCCCGCGGTATCATTTGAAAAGATCTCCGGGTTGTTCAGAAGAGCCATCTTAACATACCAGCTGTTAACCAGGCTGTCGAGGTCGGCAGATATTTTTTCAGCGTTTATATCCGATTTAATTATTATTGTATCAGAAGCCGGAAATGCCCTGGAGCTCAAAAGACCAAGGAAAAGAATTACCGGTAATGCTTTAAATCTCATTATTAATTCTATTATTAAAAAGTCAATGTCATACTTATATTAAGCCCTACACCAGCACCCGACAATGGCATCTGCACAGGTGTGACTTCAAGATCGAGGTTATTGCTTATATCATAATTAAACAGACTGGCATCGACATTTGCATCCAGGACTGTAACCAGGTACCACACGGCAATGCCGATATACGACAGATCACGGTTTTTTTTATTGTAATCGATTTGTCTGAGCATTCCCTCCTTGTAATGTGCGGCGAATGAAACATCATATGTATCAGGGTGAAGAACCGGATCATAGGTTTTCGGATCTGCAAAATCAAGGATCTCCATGTAGGAATCAGTTTCAGGTATATTGTCGGTAAAATCCTGGTATGCCTTCATATATTTTGTGTACTTTGAAGAATTGTAGGTAATTGCATAGGCGAGTCCCCCAAAACCCGCATAAACCAGTGGTATTTTCCAGTATTTCCTGTTATATACCTGTCCGAATCCCGGGAAAGTCAATGCCAGCATTGTCGCTCTCTTCGGCTCTGCCTTAAATGCAGATTTTTCATGTTTCTTTACAGACAAAGAATCCTGGGCAGTGTTGTTTTGCTGAAAACAAAACAACAGCACAATCAGCAGAATTGTTATTTTATGATACGCCTTCAAAATAATTATCAACCGGGATAATATTCCGGTCCTAATAAAACGGCGCGACAAAGATAATTATTTTCAGGAGTTTAGACGATCAAATACCCCTAAAATGCGTTCCATCTCTTCAGGATTCTCAAATGGAATAACGATTTTCCCCTTACCCTGTTCGTTTATTCTGAAGTTAACTTTAGCAGCAAAAATATTGGTAAGATGCTCGGAGAGCTGTGAAAAAT
The DNA here is from genome assembly GCA_964557905.1 of uncultured Rikenellaceae bacterium. GTDB lineage: Bacteria > Bacteroidota > Bacteroidia > Bacteroidales > VadinHA17 > LD21. The sequence goes on from CAZLCF010000271.1 coordinate 2,640, forward strand.
CCTGATTCAGCTTTTGTTTTCTTTCGAGCCTGGCAGGATCTTTAAGCTTCTCCGACTGAAGTTGCCTTACAAGCTCTTCAGCCTGTCTTACTGATAGTTCTCCGTCAATTATTTTATAATAAATATTGATTTGCTTTTTTGGATCTTCAATATTGATGAGGGTTTTTGCATGACCCATCATCAGCTGTTTATTTTTAATTCCCAGCTGTATTTCGGCAGGTAATTTAAGAAGTCTCAGGTAGTTTGCAACCGTTGATCTCTGCTTCCCCACTCTTTCACTCAGTTCTTCCTGTGTTAGTTTACATTCTTCGATGAGCCGCTGGAAGCTGATGGCCACTTCAACAGAATCAAGGTCTTCGCGCTGGATATTTTCCACAAGTGCCAGTTCAAGCATTGCCTGATCATCGGCGGTCCTTATATAGGCCGGTACATGGGTCAGTCCTGCCCGTCTTGCTGCCCTGAGCCGCCTCTCCCCTGCAATAAGCTGGTACCTGCCGCCGCTTGTTTCCCTGACTGTAAGAGGCTGTACTATTCCGAGCTTTTTAATAGATGCAGCAAGTTCATCAAGCGACTGTTCATCAAAATTGGTCCTCGGTTGAAACGGGTTACTGTCGATTGAGTCAATTGAAATATTCTGATTAACTTCAACTTTTTTCTCAAGAATCTCCTTTTCAACGCCTTCAATCAAAGCGCCGAGGCCACGTCCCAATGCATTTTTCTTTGTCATGATCATTGCTTTTTCTAGGCCGTTTTCAGTCTGGCTTCCTGTTTCTCTATCAGTTCCCTGGCAAGATTAAGATAGTTTACCGTTCCCCGTGAATCAGCATCGTATAATATTGCCGGCTGTCCAAAGCTTGGTGCTTCCGATAGCTTTACATTCCGCTGGATAATTGTTTTAAAGACCATCTGCTGGAAGTGCTTGTTCACTTCTTCAGCTACCTGGTTTGATAACCTGAGCCTTGAATCGTACATGGTGAGAAGAAAGCCTTCAATCTCAAGCTCGGTGTTGAGATTATTCTGGATAATCTTTATGGTGTTAAGCAATTTGCCAAGGCCTTCAAGTGCAAAATATTCGCACTGAACCGGTATTATAACTGAATTTGAAGCTGTAAGTGCATTAACGGTAAGCAGGCCAAGCGAAGGAGAACAGTCGATCAGGAGATAATCGTAATTATCCCTGATCTTTTCGAGGACAGCCTTAAGTATTTTTTCTCTTCCCGGTCTATCGAGCATTTCAATTTCAGCTCCAACGAGGTCAATATTTGAAGGCATCAATGAAAGATTCTCTACCTCACATCCCATTATTGATTCACAAGGCTCTATACCGTCAATAAGACAATCGTAAATTGTGCTTCGTATCAGACGCGTATCAACCCCAATACCTGAAGTGGCATTTGCCTGAGGATCAGCATCAACAATCAGCACCTTCTTTTCAAGAGCTGCAAGACTCG
>CAZLCF010000272.1:0-4062 GCA_964557905.1 uncultured Rikenellaceae bacterium
AGCTCTATAAAATGATTGACGAGGCAGTAAAAACAGAAGATTATGAGCGTGCTGCCGCAATACGGGATGAGATTGAAAAGAGAAAGAAGAAAAGACAATAAGGATGAGGCAATATCTTGAGCTTCTCAATCATGTGCTTAAGAACGGGAATAAGAAGCGCGACAGGACAGGTACAGGTACAATAAGTGTATTCGGGTACCAGATGAGATTCAACCTTGAAGAGGGCTTCCCCTTGCTTACCACAAAAAAGCTTCATCTCAAATCCATTGTTCATGAATTGCTCTGGTTCATTTCGGGCGATACAAATATTAAGTATCTCAATGATAACGGGGTAAAAATATGGAATGAATGGGCAGATAAGGATGGTAACCTCGGACCGGTATATGGCTACCAGTGGCGGTCATGGCCGGCTGACGGAAACAGGAAAATTGACCAGCTGGCAAATGTAATCAATGCAATTAAAAACTCGCCGGAATCACGCCGTCATATCGTGAGTGCCTGGAATGTGGGAGAGATAGATAAAATGGCCCTTCCTCCATGCCATGTCATGTTTCAGTTTTATATTGCAGGAGGAAGACTATCCTGTCAGCTTTACCAGAGAAGCTGCGATATTTTTATCGGGATACCCTTCAATATTGCATCTTATGCCCTTCTGACGCTCATGGTTGCTCATGTCACAGGGCTGAAGCCAGGTGATTTTGTGCATACGCTTGGCGATGCCCATATATATCTTAACCATATGGAACAGGTAAAATTGCAGCTGACACGTGAGCCATATCCTTTACCCGGAATGATAATAAATCCTTCTGTAACAGATATTTTTAAGTTCAGCTTCGATGATTTTACACTAATCAATTACGTTTCTCATCCTCATATTAAAGGAGAAATTTCAGTATAATTTCATTTTTATGATTTCAATAATAGTCGCTGTTTCTGAAGATCTTGGAATCGGGAAAAACAATGAGCTTTTATGGCATCTCCCGGATGATCTCAGGCGTTTCAAAAAGCTCACATTCGGTAAAACCGTGATAATGGGCAAGAGAACCTGGGAATCATTGCCTAAAAAGCCTTTGTCAGGACGAAAGAATGTTGTAATAACGGATATTCCTCATGAGAGTTTTGACAATGCAGTGACGGCATACTCAATAGAAGATGCATTGGCCAAATGCGAAAAAGGAGAGGAGATATTCATAATCGGCGGCGGAAGTATCTACAATCAGTTCATGCCTCTTGCGGACAGGCTTTATATAACTCATGTGCATAAAAAGACACCTGCCGATGTTTATTTCCCGAAAATAGACAGCAGAATCTGGAAAGTTATTGATAAAGAGGAATATAAGGCAGGCAGCAACAACGAAATTCCTTATACGTATTTAATATACGAAAGAAGAAAATGATCCCGGGCGGAACCGCGGAGCGATTCCATTGTTTAACTAAAAAAATATGATCTCTCTTTAAACCTTTTTTCACAATCCACATCTAAATGTTTGTTAATCGGAATTAATAACTTAAACATAGGATTTATGAAAACAAAGATTTTTATGATGATCGCAGCTCTTGCAATAATCTCATTCTCATCATGTAAGAAAGAAGCTGTTCTTGACCAGACCAGCATTGATCTTGCTGATGATGATGCTGTAAGCGATGCTATTTTTGACGATATATTCAACACAATTGATTATGCTGATATCATTCTTGATGGTTTCCAGAAGGGGGAGGCAGCAAAATCAGGATCATTTGCTGTTATGTCAGATTCATGCCCGGCAGTAACAATTACCCATCCATCTGATGCAGTTTGGCCAAAAACCATCACAGTTGATTACGGAACAGGCTGTACTGGTTTTTTCGAGAATAAGAGGGCAGGAAAGATTATTATTGTTGTAACAGGTCCAAGAATGCAAACCGGGTCTAAAAGAACTGTTTCATTCGATAATTATTACATCAACGGGATAAAGGTTGAAGGCACTAAGGTGCTTGAAAATATGGGATACAATGCTGATCAGAACCTTTTGGTATCAGTCACGCTTACAGGTGGTAAGTTGACATTACCGGACGGGAAAACAATTGAACGCTCATTTGAGCATCAAAGGGAATGGATAGCCGGACTGCATACCAAAAATATCTGGGATGATGAATGCCTTGTTACAGGAACCGCAACCGGTGTTAATATCAATGGTGTGGCTTATACCAAAACCATTATGACAGCATTGCACTGGGAGCGTGTATGCAGATTCGTTGTAAGCGGGGTTATAAAAATAGAAAGGGCAGAAATGGAACCTTTTGAAATTAACTTCGGTACCGGGGAATGTGATGCAGTTGCTACAGTGACCAGGGGCGATGAATCAAAGGAGATAACGCTGAGATACAAGCACAGATTGATGGGAAATTAGGGGCTGAATCAAAAACAGGATAACCTGATAAGGGAAGAGCCGTTGCATGCAACGGCTCTATTGTTTTATTCCGATTGTTCTTTAATCATTTATGATGCCTTCAGCACCTTCATATCTATTCTTTCAAGCTTCCGGGATGCATAATCGATCGTTATAGTCAGCTCATCTTTACCTACTGAAGGCATTTCGAACATTGCATCGAGCATAATGGCTTCGCATATTGATCTGAGACCGCGTGCGCCAAGTTTAAATTCGATAGCCTTATCAACAATAAAATCAAGAACTCCGTCAGCAAAAGTAAGGTCAATATTATCCATTTTGAACAGTTTAATATATTGCTTTACCAGTGCATTTTTAGGTTCGGTGAGAATTGCCCTGAGTGCTTCCTTATCGAGAGGATCAAGATGTGTGACCACCGGAAGTCTTCCGATTATCTCCGGGATCAGACCATAAGCCCTCAGATCCTGGGGAGCAATATATTTGAGAAGGTTATCCTTGTCAATTTTTTCCCTGACTTTTGAGGCTCCATAACCGATAATCTGGGTGTTGAGCCTGTGGGCTATCTTTTTTTCAATGCCTACAAATGCTCCTCCGCATATAAACAGAATATTCTTGGTATCGACAGGTATCATTTTCTGTTCCGGGTGCTTTCTGCCGCCCTGGGGAGGCACATTTACTATTGACCCTTCCAGGAGCTTCAAAAGACCCTGCTGAACACCCTCGCCCGAAACATCACGGGTTATTGACGGATTATCGCCTTCCTTTCTTGCAATCTTATCGATCTCATCAATAAAAACAATTCCTTTCTCAGCAGCTTTTACATCATAATCGGCATTCTGGAGCAGACGTGTAAGAAGGCTTTCAATATCCTCACCAACATAACCGGCTTCGGTAAGTACCGTTGCATCAACTATTGTAAACGGAACATGAAGCATTTTTGCCACAGTTCTTGCAAGAAGGGTTTTTCCTGTTCCGGTTTCTCCCGCGAGTATAATGTTCGATTTCTCAATTTCAATATCATCGGCATCAGGTTTCTGCATCAGCCTTTTGTAATGATTATAGACTGCAACGGATATGATCTTTTTGGCCATATCCTGTCCGATTACATACTGATCGAGGAAACTTTTTATTTCAGCAGGTTTAAGGAGGTTAATGGTATCAAACCTGGGATTTTTCTTACTGCCAAGCTCTTCGTGCATTATGCTGTAAGCCTGCTCGATACAATGGTCGCAGATATGACCTTCAAGCCCGGCTATAAGCATATTAGCCTCTTTCTTAGTTCTGCCGCAGAATGAACATTTATCCATTTTATGCTAATGGGAAGTTTTCTGAAGGATCTCATCAATCATTCCGTAATCCTTTGCTTCCAGTGATGTCATCCAGTAATCCCTGTCAGAATCTTTTTCAACTTTTTCCACGGGATTTCCCGAATGCAATGCGATGATCTCATAAAGTTCTCTTTTAAGCTTCATTATTTCGCGTGCCTGGATCTCTATATCTGATGCAGGTCCTTCAACGCCTCCCATCGGCTGGTGGATCATTATCCTTGAATGTTTCAGTGCCGATCTTTTCCCTTTTTTGCCTGCTGTCAGAAGGACAGCACCCATTGAGGCGGCCATTCCTGTACAGATGGTTGCGATATCAGCAGAGATATATTGCATCGTATCATAGA
>CAZLCF010000273.1:0-4048 GCA_964557905.1 uncultured Rikenellaceae bacterium
GGGGCCTGGCTGGACTTGAAGGATCAAGTATATGATTGAGATTGCCTGTACAATCATAGACTCAAATAGCGTGCCAAAAGTAGTTTACCGATATGAAAATTAACCGTTCAAATACCCGGAACAGCTATCCGCAAAGGGCTGCAGAAAATGTTACAAGACGCGGTTTTATATCTTCATGCTCGGCATGTGCTGCATGTCTGGCTCTAAAACCGGTTTCTTTTCTCGATTCTTATGGTCAGCCACCCAGGGAGGCTGCTAAAATGAAAATAAGGATTTTATATTCGCTTCATGCACCTGTCCAGACACAACCTGACTGGCCAAACGTGGGATTTGATTTCAATCCTCCAATGGAGAAGATAAACACAACACTGAAAAACAATTTCCCTGATTTTGAATTTATCCCCACACTTGCCACAGGGCCTGAAGATGCTGAAAAGATAGTCCTGAAGGATGCACAGGAAAATATCGGAGGGTACCTGGTATACCAGATGAATTGCTGGAACCAGGTCGTACAGACAATAGCAAAGACGAATAAACCCGTTCTTTATGCCGATTTTCAGTTCGGAGGAAGCGGTGGCTTTCTTGTCTATACTTCCACATTCCTGAGCAATAATGCGGCTAATGTGGGTTTTGTCGCATCATCGAGAATGGAGGATCTTCTTACTGCTGTTGCATGTTTTAATATTGTTAAAAACGGCGGATCCACAGCTGATTTCGTTAAAGCCACCGAGAAGGCACGCATTGGGTCAACCCCTTCCGCCGGGCATTATCCGGTAAATACAAATAATATAAAGACACTATCACCAGATGAATGCATCCGGCAGCTGAGCAGCTCAAAAATACTGGCTGTAAGGGATCAGACGGCGAGCATTGCTGACCCGGTCATGGGAATTCCTGTGGAATACATTCCTTTCGAAGAAGTAAACAATGCCTGGAGCGGTGCTGATAAGGAAAAATCGGCAAGGATAGTCAGAAAATGGCAGAAATCGGCCATGGAAGTGGTTAATGTCTCTTATGAAACATTACTTACCTCTGCTGCTATGTACCTGGGTATGAAAGAGGTATTGAAAAATCATGGTGCCAATGCAATAACAATGAATTGTCTTGGCGGCTTTTATGGGGGTTATATTCATGCTTATCCCTGCCTTGGCTTTCATGAGCTTTGCAACGAAGGGCTGGTAGGCGCCTGTGAGTGCGACATTAATTCCACCGCAACCATGCTTGCATTCTCAACGATGACAGGTGGACGCCCGGGTTTCATTTCCGATCCAGTCATTGACACCTCAAAACGACGGATAATTTATGCTCATTGCGTTGCACCCAACAGGATATTCGGCCCAAAAGGCAAAACAAATCCATTCAGGATAATGACTCACTCCGAAGACAGGAACGGGGCTTCCGTTCAGTCAATCCTCCCGGTAAACTTCCTGACCACAACCCTTGAAATCAATAATGAACGGAAAGAAGTACTGATGCATCAGGCTGTTTCCCTGGATAATGATCCGGACGACAGGGCATGCAGGACCAAATTAAGTGCAGAACCTTTGGGAGATATTGAAAAAATGTTCACAATGTGGGGAAAATGGGGCTGGCACAGGGTCACATTCTATGGCGACCTGAAAGATCCGGTCTATGCTCTGGCTGATGCAAAAGGATGGAAAGTGATTGAGGAGGCATGATACTCATTATCTTTAATTGATTAATTTTGGAGCAGGTCTGTTTTTAAAATTCCGGTGGTGAGGAAGCGAGCAGCTATCTTTTCTGTTATTGTTCTTATTTCCGGCCTGGCGATCCTGGGATATTTTCTCTACCAGGGACGCAGGACTTTTTTTACTGATCCCTATAAAGCTGTTGCTCCCACAGCTTCTTTTGTCATAGAAACCGTTGATCTTCAGAGCTTTATTAATTCACTTACTACAGGCAAGGGTTTGTTCGGAGAGGTTGCAAAAGTCATGGAATTTGACATTTTCAACAAAAAAATGAAATTCCTGGCCGACCAGCTTAACAAGGCAGCATATAAAAAACTGATGACCGGCAATTCAGCCGTAATATCTTTCCATACTCCCGGCTCAGGGAAGCTTCAACCCCTGCTGACAACAGCTGTTCCTTCGGAGGTCCGGATGAGACAGCTAAGGGTAATGCTGCGTCTGGCTGGCATTAAAACGATAAATGAAATAGCAATTCAGGGCAATAGCGTCCTGGCGCTTCCGTTTACTCTTAGCGACCAGAAAGGAATTGTTTATATCTCAGTTATTTCAGGATTGCTTATCTGCAGTTCATCCGAGGAAATTATGAAAAAGGCAATAGAACAGACCGGCAGGGATGATGATATAAGAAATATGCCTGGTTTTTCAAGGGTGCTTGAGGCATCGGGGAAAAACGAGGATAAGCTTTTTGTGGTTTTTAGTAATCTCCCGGGGCTGTTCAGATCTGTCTTTAATGAAGAGTATTCCTCAACCGCCCAGAAAATAGGCTCTCTGGCAGGATGTGCAGAAGGAGACATTTATCTGAATGATAACGGACTGGTGCTGAGCGGTTATACTGAAAGTGTCAGCCCGGCTAATATTCTGTTTAAATATAAAACTGGAAAGGTTGGTGTGTTTAAGACATATAAGATACTGCCTTCCTCCACGATGCTTTTTGAATCGATTTTCCTGAATGCCGGCAATTCTTCCGGAAAAGAAGGCAATACTGTACTTGTCAGGGCTTCGGAGCTGGCTTCCAAACTCCGGGAATACACAGGTGAAGAGGTCACCAAAGCATATATTGACATTAAGGAAAGACCTGCAGATGAGAATATTGTGATTATTTATGAGCTGAAGAACCGAGTATATGCTGAAAAGATATTCCTTGATGAATTCTTACGGGAAACCGGAAAAACCAATGTCCTTTTTTTTCAGCCTGATGAACAGATAAAAATCCCGGTTTTTGTAACTCCGTACAAAGGATTTTCCGAAGCCATGCTTCCCGGTTTTACCAGGAACTTCAATGACTCGTATTTCGCTTTTTATGACAATTTCCTGATCACCGGCAGTTCATACATTACCGTTTCGAGGATTTTATATGATAACCTGCTGAATAAAACACTGGCAAACGATCTGACATACAGGGATTTTGAAAGTACGCTTCCCACTGTTGCCGGATATTTTTTCTATTGCGTCCCGTCACGGATCACAGATTATCTTAAATATTTCCTCAGTGAGGATATTATGAAATCATTGTTATCGAATAAAGTCTCACTTGAAAAGATCCAGGCTGCAGGGTACCAGTTTACTTCCAGTAACGATATGATATATAACAGTTTATCAATCCGTTTTATAGAGGAAGCAAGAGAAGAATCAACAACTGAATGGGAGACTTTACTCGATACCGTTGCTGCAATAAAGCCATTTTTCTTTACAAACCATACCACAGGCGCAAAGGAGATTTTCATTCAGGATATGAAGAACAATGCCTATCTTATCAATGCTGCCGGAAGGGTTCTCTGGAAAGTACCTCTGAGAGAAAGGATAAGCGGTACCATATTTATGATAGATTATTTCAGGAACGGGAAATATCAGCTGCTGTTTTCCGGTAAGAATTATCTTCATCTTCTTGACAGGAATGGCAATTACGTGGAAAGATATCCTGTGAAGCTCAGATCTCCTGCAACTAATTCCCTTTCTCTGTTTGATTATGATAACAACCTTAATTACAGACTGCTGATAGCCGGGGAAGACAGAATGATATATGCATATGACAGGGGCGGCAGTGTTGTTAAAGGCTGGACTCCGTTCAGGACCAACGGCATAGTGAATACGGAAGTCAGCTGGTGCCGCGTTTCGGGAAAAGACTACCTGGTAGTTTCCGACAATTCCTCCTTATATTTTCTTGACCGTACTGGTAATATAAGGCTTCGCCTGAAAGAACCTGTGACAAAAGCCAGTCGATCATCACTAAGGTTATCGTCAGGCTCCAGCCCGTCGCTGGTATGCACATCCCCCGAAGGCACAATTCAGCATATCTATTTTGACGGAAGCGTGAAAAAGTTCAGCTTAAAGACGTTTTC
>CAZLCF010000274.1:0-4034 GCA_964557905.1 uncultured Rikenellaceae bacterium
CTTTGCACCTTTTGGTCCTTCAAATTTTGCATAATTATATATCCCATCCTCATAGAATGCTGATGCGGCAAAATCAAGGGCAATTGTAACATCAACACCTGGTTTATATCCGGCGGCAGAAATTGCTTTCAATATCGTCTCAAGGGCGTCTTCTGTTCCCTCAAGCTTTGGTGCAAAGCCTCCCTCATCACCAACTGCAGTGCTTAATCCCCTGCCTTTCAGAACCTTTTTCAGTGAATGAAACACTTCAGCGCCCATACGTAATCCTTCCCTGAAAGAAGAGGCACCTACTGGCCGTATCATGAATTCCTGGCAAGCGATAGGCGCATCGGAATGGGATCCTCCGTTAATGATATTCATCATTGGCACAGGAAGGACAACAGCGTTAGTACCTCCTATATAACGGAAAAGCGGAAGTCCATGTGCTGTGGCCGCAGCTTTTGCCACTGCCAGGGAAACACCCAGTATGGCATTGGCGCCCAGATTGCTTTTAGTCTTTGTGCCGTCCAGTTCAATCATTTTCTTGTCAATGCCTGCCTGGTCCGTCACATCCATACCGTTAATCTCTTCAGCAATGACATTATTAACATTTTGAACGGCTTTCATGACACCCTTTCCCAGGTAACGGTTTTTATCGCCATCTCTCAGTTCAAGAGCTTCATTTTCACCAGTTGATGCGCCTGATGGCACTGCAGCACGGCCAAAAAATCCGCTGGTTGTCATCACATCCACTTCAATGGTGGGATTGCCGCGGGAATCAAGTATCTCACGAGCATGTACACTAACTATTTGACCCATAGGAATTTAATTTTTTTTTAAACAATTGTGCAATATACAAAAAAAAGGGATAACGACTTATCCCTTCCATTTTAATATATTTCCCTAGTAATTATTTTTCTTCCGGTATTGATTCCCCTGATGTTTCTTCTGCATCCTCACCTGCCTTTTCCGGTTTTTCAGCTGATGCTTTTTCCTTACCGGTTGTTTCACCTTTCTGCTTCGGTGATCTTCTTCTCCTCGTTGCCTTGGTTTTTGCTGCTTCACCGCCACCAATCATAAGTTTGTTATAATCGACGAGCTCAAGGATGCACATTTCGGCATTATCTCCTATCCTGTTGCCAATTTTTAAAATACGTGTGTATCCTCCCGGCCGTTCCCCGACTTTGGGTGATATTTCCCTGAATAATTCAGATACCGCAGTTTTATCCTTAAGGTAACTGAATACCACTCGCCTCGAGTGTGTTGAATCCTTTTTCGATTTAGTAATGAGCGGTTCAACATAAGTCTTCAGTGCTTTGGCTTTGGCAACAGTAGTTGTGATCTTCTTATGAAGTATCAGTGACTTTGCCATGTTAGCCATCATTGCCTTTCTGTGTGAACTCGTTCTTCCTAAATGATTTATAACCCTTGAATGTCGCATTTCTAGTTATCCTCAAACAATTATCAAATTAATCTTTATCCAGTTTATATTTGCTCACATCCATGCCAAAGGAAAGGCTCATGGATTCAAGGAGCTCATCAAGCTCCGTTAGTGATTTCTTCCCGAAATTCCTGAATTTGAGGAGATCGTTCTTATTGAACTTGACAAGATCTCCAAGTGTTTCAACTTCAGCAGCTTTGAGGCAATTGAGAGCTCTGACAGACAGGTCAAGGTCTATCAGTTTTGTCTTCAGGAGCTGTCTCATATGCAGTACTTCCTCATCAAATTCCTCATTAGCCAGTTTATCATCTGAATCGAGGGTTATTTTTTCATCAGAGAAGAGAAGGAAGTGATAGATAAGTATCTTGGCTGCCTCTTTAAGTGCATCTTTTGGATGAATAGAGCCATCGGTCTCAATTTCGAAAAGGAGTTTTTCATAATCGGTTTTCTGTTCGACACGGAAATTCTCGACCGAGTATTTCACATTCCTTATCGGGGTAAAAATAGAGTCAATGGCTATAAGTCCAAACTCAGCATCAGCAGGTTCATTCTCTTCAGCGGGAACATAACCTCTGCCTTTACCTACAGTCAGTTCTATCTGAAGTTTGGTTCCGGGTTCCATTCTTAAGATAACCAGATCAGGATTCAGTACCTCAAAGCTGCTGAGAGCGTTGTTCAGGTTAGCGGCCTTAAAAACTTCCTGATTATGGATCTTTATTGTAATCTTCTCATTATCAACATCATCCACGGTTCTTTTAAACCTGATCTGCTTCAGGTTCAGGATGATTTCAGTAACATCTTCCATCACACCTTTAATGGTGGAGAATTCGTGGTCAATGCCTTCGATTTTAACCGTCGTTATGGCATAACCTTCGAGTGAAGAGAGAAGAATTCTTCTCAATGCATTGCCTACAGTAATACCATAGCCAGGTTCAAGAGGACGGAACTCGAATTTTCCGAGTTTGTCATCCGCTTCCAGCATTATTACTTTATCGGGCTTCTGGAATGATAAAATGGCCATAGAATTTATCTTATATTATTACTTTGAATACAATTCGACTATTAGTTGTTCCTTTATATCTTCAGGAATATCAGTACGTTCAGGCACATTCATGAATTTACCTGCCATCTGTGTCTCATCCCATTCAAGCCATGGGAGCTTAGAGCTCTTTCTTGTAGTAAGTGAATCAATGATTGCTTCGAGAGATTTTGATTTTTCACGAACGCCAATGATATCACCCGGCTTAAGCTGAAAAGAAGGGATATTAACAACTTCACCATTTACTGTTATATGACGGTGGGAAACCAGTTGACGTGCGCTTGCTCTTGTTGAAGCAACGCCAAGGCGGTAAACCACGTTATCGAGGCGTGATTCAAGAAGCTGAAGAAGAACCGCACCGGTAACTCCTTTTGCCCTTGACGCTTTCTCGAAAGTATTGCGGAACTGACGCTCCAGAATGCCGTAGGTATATTTTGCCTTTTGCTTTTCCCTTAGCTGAATGCCATATTCCGATGTTTTCTTTCTTTTTTTGGTCACTCCATGCTGTCCGGGCGGAAAATTCTTTCTTTCCAGGTGTTTATCGGGACCGTAGATCGGTTCTCCGAATTTTCTTGCGACTCTTGATCTTGGGCCGGTATATCTTGCCATTTTACAATTAATTTATATCAGTACTTATCTTATTATACTCTTCTTCTTCCGGGAGCCCGGCAGCCGTTGTGAGGCATAGGAGTAACGTCAACAATTTCCATGACTTCAATGCCAGAGTTGGCTATGGCCCTGATAGCTGATTCACGGCCTGATCCCGGTCCTTTGACAAATACCTTGACTTTTCTCAGGCCAAGGTCATAAGCTACCTTACCACATTCTTCCGATGCCATCTGTGCAGCATAAGGAGTATTTTTCTTGGATCCCTTAAATCCCATTTTACCTGCTGATGCCCATGAAATAACCTGACCTGAATTATTTGTAAGTGTAATAATAATATTATTGAATGATGAATGAACATGAGCCTGACCTGACGGTTCTACCTTAACAAGTCTCTTTTTTAATGCTCCGGTTTTCTTTGCCATACTCTATTTATTTAGTAGCTTTTTTCTTGTTTGCAACAGTTTTCTTCCTGCCTTTCCGTGTCCTGGCATTATTTTTCGTACTCTGTCCCCTGACGGGAAGACCTATTCTGTGACGGACACCACGGTAACAACCGATATCCATAAGTCTTTTTATGTTCAGCTGTGTTTCTGAACGGAGTTCTCCTTCGAGCTTATAATTATCGTTAAGGATCCGGCGGATAGTATTAATCTGTTCATCGGTCCATTCCTCGACTTTGGCATTCCTGTCAACGCCGGCTTCATCGAGTACTTTCTGGGCAGTGCTTCTGCCAACCCCGTAAATGTATGTCAGGCCAACTTCGCCTCTTTTATGTCTTGGTAAATCTACCCCAACAATACGTGCCATAATAGTTTTTTCTTAAATGAGTTGCAAAAATAGTTAAAATTATCCCTGTCTCTGTTTGAACTTGGGATTTTTCTTATTAATAACATATATGCGCCCTTTTCTTCTGACTATCTTACAGTCAGCGCTGCGCTTTTTTACAGATGCTCTTACTTTCATTAT
>CAZLCF010000275.1:0-4028 GCA_964557905.1 uncultured Rikenellaceae bacterium
AAACTGTTAAAAAAGCCGGGATCATGAGAATGCTCTGGAAACCATTCAACGAAAAAGCAGAACCTCCGAAATTCATAAAAATCATAAGGAAGCCTGAAAAAGGAGATGGAAAAGTAAATGTTACAATGTTCAGGAACGGGTGGTGCCAGACAGTGAATATCGCGTGCGAGAGGGCAAAGAGGGCTTGCCAGGAATTCCCCGGGAAAATCAACCTTCAGGAATTTGACACTATCGAAAGGGAGGATGTAAAAGAATGGGGGATTATAGATTCCCTTTATATCGACGGGAAAGAAGTATCAATTGGACCGGCTCCTTCTTATGACAAAATCAGGAAGAAGATCGAAAAAAGAGTGAAAAAATTATCCTAAAATATGTTTTAAACCTTCTGATTATCTATTTGTCTACAAGTTCCTTTATTTTATTCAAATCAACAACTACATGAGGATTAAAAGAATCGCTGTTCATGTAGTCCAGCATCGAACTTAAAAGCTGTTTGGTTACCGGCCTTTGATCGAGGTTGTCTTTCATGTTTATGCTGCAAACGATTAGTTTGCCGTTGCCGCATTTTGCCTCAAATGCCAATGCCAGCCTCCTGTTCTCAAACCATGTGTCGATAGGCTGTATGAGTGGTTTAAGCTCTGCCGGGAATCCATCAAAGATCATTGTCTGAGAATGCGTTACCGGATCCCACCATTGCCAGTTGCTGTGAAATTCTGTCGGGAAATCGCTGAATAACGGATGCTCCGGATTGCACAGGATGCCAAGAGTATGAGGTGCCTGGTTATTGGTCCAGGCTGTGTTCCAGAAAATGCTGGAGAATCCGATTGCCACCTTCGCTCCTTTTGTCTTTCCAACATTGCCATAAGTCAGAAATAAGACCGATTCTCCTTTTTTAAGAATATCTTCAGCATTCCTGTCCAGCTTATCAGTGATATAAACATTACCTGGTTTTGGTCCATCTGCAGAAGGATAAAACCAGATATCCCATCGGTTAATAAATGGCGTGCCCAAAATTGAGATTTCAAACGTGAGTTTTTGTGCTTTTTCAATTCCGGTTATATCCATCGCAAATACTCCGACAACATTCTCATTCCCGATCTTTATTTCATCCATTGTCATTATTTCTTTGCGGAGGATTTGCCCGGCGGGATCAATAACCTGGCATAATATTTCAGCATTATAAATCGGCTTTGATCCAAAATGTGCTATTTCAATTCTTGGCTCGAATGTTTCACCATTTTTGTAAATCAGATTCTCCATCCTTGCAAGCGGAACAGTTTCGTTGCAGAACATCCTGAACTCTTCAGGTTTTACATATCCTTTAGATTCGAAGAATGGATTTAGAATTCCCACAAGGGCTGTTCCCTGACCCGGGAAATCATGAAGCTGAAGCATTTCAAATCCTCCAAATCCGGGAGTCCTCAATGCAGCCTCAATATCAGCCTTATAACAAAGTACCTGAAGCTTCCCCGAAGCTTTCAGAAAATCCTCTGCCTGTCCGCCCATATTGTTTGCTTCAAGTGTTTCCCTGAATATTTCAAAATTTGTAGGCTTCAGAACTCCTGTATATTTTTCAATCTCCTTAAAATCGGGATATACGCACCATTGTCCTATTTCATGGCTCACTGTGGGTACGCTGTGCTTTGAAACAAAATCGCGGTAGTCGAACATTGTCTGAGGCGGTTCAGCATTAATGATGCTCTTCAGACCTTCTTCCCAATGTTGTATCCTTGGTTCAGATGTCAGGTTATAATCGTTTTCAGGGACTATCGGCCATCCTGCCGCTGATGTATAAACCCTTCGATTATCTATTGATTTCCAGTACGTTATTAAATCACCAAGAAATTTATTCTGGTTTCTTCCTCCGGGCTCATTGCCATATGCAAGCATGCAGAATGAAGGATGATTTCCATATTCCTTCAGAATCCGGGCTCCCTCTTCGTAAATGAATTTATCCAGAGGAGTACCGTCACCTACAGATGCACCCTGGTTTGCCCATGAACTGCATTCAATATGAAAGTAGATACCGAGCTTATCGGCAGCTTCAAATGCAGCTTCAGGAGGACAGAAAGAATGGAACCTGACATGGTTCAGTCCATAATCTTTGCATGCTTTAAGAACTTTATCCCATGAGGCGGTGTCTGCCGGGGGATAACCGGTAAGAGGGAAAATACAGCATTCTGTTGTTCCCCTGAGAAATACAGGAATCCCATTTATCTCAAAGTGCGTTCCATTGGCTTTAAATTCCCTCATGCCGAAATCGACTTCCTGCTTATCAATTATTCTATTGCCTGGTGCCAGAAGATTCGCTGATAACCTGTACATAACAGGATTAAACTCACTCCACAACTGCGGATTACGGATCTTATAATTTATGATCACCTGCTGCCCGTCAGCATTTGTAACAATTGTTACATTCTTCCGGGAAAGCTTCTGTATATTTTCTGAGTTGAAGGATTGTGCCTTTATACTGATCTTTCCTTTGAAATCAGCGTTTCCTGGATTCTTGATGCTGACAATGATTTTCGCTGTCTCATTCTCAATATCAGGAATGACTTTAATATCATTAATATATTGAAGCGAAGTTGAATACAGGCATATTTCTCCGGTAATTCCGTTCCAGTTCGATTGAGTATGGTCACTTATGCTGTGTGAGTTTACTCCTACCGGAATTACAACCCTGTTATCCATCCTTATGCTTAACAGGTTTTTTCCTGGCTGCAGCAGATCAGAGATATCGTACTCATGAGGTGTTGCCAGGCCGTTTTGAGTTCCTGCCTTGTTCCCGTTTACGAAAATTGTCGACTCCCAGTGACATCTTTCAAGAAACAGTATTATACGCTTCCCCGTCCAGCTTACAGGAATTTCTACCTCCTTCTGGTACCATGCGACACCTTTATAATATTTCACAGGCTTAAGCCAGAAAGGGATTTTAATATTCCCCGGCTGACGGTATTTTTCATACTTTTTATCCGTGAAGTATGACCTGTCAACGATATCACCGGTCCAGTCCGTATTGACTGTGACCTCATCACCTTTACCGTTTTCAGCCATTGAGCCCGGCAATTTGATAATCTCAGGTAGTTTTTCATTATACCATTTATCATTTATTCCCTGATCAAGTGAATCAATCCTGAAATTCCAGTCTCCTGCCAGAGACATATTTTCCCTCGAAAACTTATTATTTGCAGAACATCCTGCAATAATCAGAAATATGAATACTAACTTTTTCATCCTTTGTGTGCCTTTGTGATATCCTTTGTGTCCTTCGTGGTTAATGTAATGAACCTTATTCAAGAATTACTATTTCAATCGAAATATCCTTCATTCCTTCAGAGGATGCTGTTAATATTATCTTTCCTGGAACCTTGCCTGCCTGGATGATTGCCAGCCCCAATCCGTTGAACACCTTTCTTCTGCCTGAATTATAAGGTTCGTGGTCGGAAGGATTCCCGTTATCCAGCCCAATAAGCTTTCCGCTTCCGGAAATCTTATAAGTGATTAAATTATCCGCTGCAGGTACAACCCTTCCCTTATCATCGATAACTTCAATCTTTATATGTGCAATATCCTGGTTATCAGCCTTGAGGTTATTTATATCGGAGGTTAATCTTATTGCAGATGGTTTACCTGTTGTTTTAATTATCTCCGTGCATACAATCTTACTATTTCTTTTGCCGACTGCCTTAACAGTACCTGGTTCATAAAGGACATCCCACGCCAGATGCAGATCGGCTGTAGTGGCAAATTTCTGTGGCAGATCATATTTCATCCAGCTCCCTGAATTGCCCTGCCTGGGAAATTCAAGCCGTTTTTCTCCGTATGATTTTCCGTTTACAAAAAGTTCCACTGCATCACAATTGGTATATGCAATTACAGGTATTACCTGACCTTCCCTGCCCGTAAGGTTCCAATGAGGGAACAAATGAAGCATCGGTTCATCTGTCCATTGGCTTTGATAGAAATAATACCCATCCTTCGGGAATCCGCAAAGGTCTATAACTCCGCTTGAAGCGTTCTTTGTCGGC
>CAZLCF010000276.1:0-4006 GCA_964557905.1 uncultured Rikenellaceae bacterium
AATGCTGAAGGGAAAAAGGTACTTGTAATTGGTGGCGGAGATACAGGTTCGGACTGCGTTGGTACAGCGATACGACAGAAGGCATTAAGTGTCACACAGATTGAGATACTTCCCAAACCTCCGGAAACCAGGGGAGCCGATAATCCATGGCCTTACTGGCCAAAAACTCTGAAAACCTCGACTTCGCATGAGGAGGGATGTGAAAGACTGTGGAACCTGTCAACATTAAGGTTTGTAGGTGATGGGGAAATTACCAGGGGAGCAGAGGTTGAAGAAGTATCATGGGAATATCTTGATGGTAAATATATAATGAAACCCTTATCCGGTACACGCAGGGTAATTGAGGCAGACCTGGTAATACTGGCCATGGGATTTGAACATCCTGTACTTGACGGGTTACTCACTGAATTAGGGCTGGAGCTTGATAACCATAAGAACATCAAGACAGACTATTCTCTTTCAACCAGTTTACCAAAAGTATTTGCTGCTGGTGATTCAGTAAACGGGGCAAGTCTTGTTGTAAATGCCATCGCGTCGGGAAGGAAAGCGGCGAAGGAGATCGACAGGTTCCTTAGGTCGCTTTAAAATGCTGATTTAAGTTAAACTACCCTGAGAGCTTCGGCAGGATTGGTTGCTGCAGCTTTTAATGTCTGATAACTTATTGATAACCATCCGACAGCAAGAGTTATCAGGGTCGCGAAAATATAAATTAACGGATTGACACTTACCTTGCTTGCAAATCCTTCAAGCCAGTATTCTGATCCAAGCCATGCAACCGGATAAGCTATAATGGATGAAATCAGGATCAGGTAAACAACTTCTCTGGATAACAAGTTCAGAATCACCTGTATTGAGGCACCATATGTCTTTCTTATGCCAATTTCCCGGGTCCTTTTATTTGTGATATATGTTATCAGACCTATCAATCCCAGACATGCGATAAAGATTGCCAGCATCGAGAAAAGTATGAATATTTTACCGGTTCTCATCTCCGCACTGTAAAGGTTATTCCATGAGTCGGTGAAAAAATCATACTGGAAAGGTTGTTTGGTTGTAAATCTCTGCCACTCCTGCTCTATTGTCTTAATTGTCCCAGGCACATCAGTACCTGACAATCTTATAGTTGCATACTGATCACCACCTCCAGGTCCCAGGACCGAGAAACAGACCGGAGTTATCGCCTTGTGCATCGATTCAATATTGAAATCTTTCATGATCCCAATAATCTGTAGCTTATTAAATTGCTGAGGACCACTTGGCTGAAGAATGTATTTCCCAACCGGATCTTTCAGTCCCAAAGATTTCACAGCTGTCTCATTTATGAGGACCGCTGTAGAATCAGTTCCATATTCCCTTGAGAAAAAGCGTCCTTCAACGAGCTGTACTCCCAGTGCCTGAGGAAAGTCAAAGCTGACCCATGTCTGATTAATAAGATATGTATTCTTTTCAGGATCTTCATCTTTAAAAAACCCGTTATTGCTGAATGTAGTTCCAGGAACAGCCCTGGAAAATCCTACTTTCTCGACTCCGGGTATCTGCAGAAGCCTGTCCCTGAAAGAAGCCATTTGTCTGAAAAACGCATCAGGCCGGCGTATGACAACAAGATTCTCCTTTTCAAAACCCAGATCTTTTTTTGTCATAAAATTCAGCTGATTGTAGACAATAATTGAACCTATTATGATTATAATGGAAACTGTAAACTGGAAAATAACCAGGATGCCGCGAAGGGTTTTTGACATTGAGCCGGGATTCATAGTCCCTTTTAAAACCTCTACTGGATTAAATGATGCAAGTACAAAAGCAGGATAGAATCCGGATGATATTCCAACAATAAAAATTAATAATACCAGCGCAATAACTCCTTTCAAACCAAAAAGCAGATTTGTTGATATTTCCTTACCAATGAGCTGATTAAATGATGGAGTAAGAGCATATACCAGCAATACTGCAAGTACAGTTGCAATGGCTACTATTACCAGCGATTCTCCAAGAAACTGCAATACAAGACCTGATTTATTAACCCCTGCAACTTTTTTTACCCCCACCTCCTTTGCTCTGCTTACAGATTTGGCAGTGGACAGGTTGATAAAATTAATTATTGCAATAACAAGTATCAATAAAGCAATAACTGCAAAAATATAAACCGTTGTAGGAGAACCCGGAGGTTCAAGGTTATACTGCGGAGCCCCTTTCAGATGAATATCTTTCAGCGGTTCAAGAACATATTTGAAATCATTTCCTGCTTTTCTGAAATCATCTATGGAAATCCCAAGAAACTCCTGAATCTGCGGCCCTACATATTTAATTACCATACCCTGAAATTTCTCTTCAAGTGCGCTCTTTTCGACACCATCCCGCACTACAATATATGTATAGTAATTATGGCTTACCCAGTTGGTGTTGTCAGCCCTTCTGGGGTATGTGCTCATTGAAGCCAGCATATCAAATTTCATATGCGAATTATCGGGGACATCCTGAACAATGCCTGTAACAGTATAAAGTACTGTATCTTCCTCAACGCTAATCCTTTGACCCATAGGATCCTGGTCGCCAAAATATTTTTTTGCGAATTCTTCTGTAAGTACCATGGAACGGGGTTGTACCAGGGCAGTTTCAGGATCCCCCTTCAACAATTTAAAATCCAGTATACTGAAAAATGTTGAATCAGCAAATAGTATCCCGTCCTCATTGAACTTCTTATCTCCGAATCGTATCAGCCAGGCTCCCATCCTGGTTACCCTGGCAGCACGAATAACTTCAGGATAATCATTCAGCATAGCCTGTGCCATGGGAGCAGCGGTGATCGCCTGATCTATTTCTCCTCCTGACATCCTTCCGACAACCTTCAGCCTGTAAATATTCTCATAATTATCATGGAACCTGTCATAGCTGAGCTCATTCAATACATACAAGGTGATGAACAAAAAACTTGTTAATCCGACGGCAAGACCTGTCACATTAAGGATAACAGATCCGCCCTGCTTCCTCATGTTCCGAATGGCATTGATAAAGAAATTCTTAAACATAGATAGTATTTTGGTTAGGTTCAGAATATCAGGATAAAGACTCTGTAAAACCAGATTTGTTGCACATACTAATACCTAAAAAAAGATCTGACCCATATGGGCCAGATCTCAGAATAAATTAGTTAATACTTCTTACCTATAACTAATAACCAATAACCAATTTATTCCCTGTCACTTAATAGCCTCATATCTTTTACTGTATTAATCAACCTGATCATTTCAGACCTGTAACCATCCTCATCTTCTCCCCTTGCTGCTCCTGCCAGCTTTGCTGCACTGTCAAGAGTTGCATTTCCCTTGAATTCCGATTCTCTCAGTATCATTCCGAATTCAACGACTGCAGCTGCAAATCTCAGATTTTCGGAAGCATCTTCAATTTCCTCACCAAAGTCCTTTAC
Organism: uncultured Rikenellaceae bacterium; assembly: GCA_964557905.1. Lineage (GTDB taxonomy): Bacteria > Bacteroidota > Bacteroidia > Bacteroidales > VadinHA17 > LD21. Next base: position 3,425 of record CAZLCF010000276.1, read on the forward strand.
GGGCTTTTCTAGGAGCATGCTGGTCTTTCCGTCAGGTTTCTTGTAACGCACCTTTATTGTCAGCAGCTCATCAGAAAGATCTGATTCATTGTTATTGCCCGATACCTGGTATTTTAATGGATCTACCGAAGGAATTCTTTCATCAGAACCAGCAGGGATCAGTTCATACAAGGCAGTTACATTATGCCCCGACCCCATTTCACCTGCATCTTTTGTGTCGTCATTGAAATCCTCATCATTGAGCAGCCTGTTCTCATATCCGATAAGTCTGTACGATGAAACCTTTGCCGGGTTGAACTCAATCTGGAACTTAACATCCTTTGCAATCGTGAAAAGCGTGCCTCCGAATTCACGAACCAGCACCCTGCGTGCCTCCTGCAGGTTATCAATGTAGGAATAGTTACCATTCCCTTTGTCAGCAATTATTTCCATTTTGTCGTCCTTGTAATTACCCATTCCAAATCCAAGCACGGTAATAAACACGCCCAGTTCACGCTGTTCTTCAACAAGTCTTTCCATACCGCCATTGCTTGATTCACCGACATTAAAATCACCATCAGTTGCAAGTATGATCCTGTTATT
>CAZLCF010000277.1:0-4004 GCA_964557905.1 uncultured Rikenellaceae bacterium
TCAAGATGGCAATGGCAGTTTACAAATCCGGGTATGATAATTCCATTATGGAATTCCACGGAACGGGTTTCCTTCAGGGAGCCGTCCATATCATCAACACTTATGATTGTTCCGTCATCGTGTGCTGTGATTAAACCTCTTCTGAGCAGCTGCCCTGAATTTGTAAAAATGAACTGGGATGAAAATCGTTTCATCTTACAGTGCCCGAATAATAAAATGATATGTTCTCAATCCTGGCATTTTGTTCGCCATAATCCGGATTGCTCGCATAATCATATAACCAGCCTTTGAATATGACGCTCGTATCGTCGGTAAGTGTTCCTGTTACTGTATAAATATGCGGCCGGCCATCTTTTATGTACCTGATTGACGACAGGTAGTTCTTCCTGCCGGTTTCTAAACTGTCGGAATTGCAGAACCAGGCTGTAAAACATGGATTATATGACTGATCATCCGGATTTATGGTTACTGAAAATGTCAGTGTATAATTCCCCGGGTGTATAAGGGTCATTTCAAAACCGGGTTTTTCTGCTCCCATTGGATCAGGCAACATATAAACAGGTTCACCTTTCCATTGATCTGCAACATACTCCGGTGATTTCAGAAACTCTTGCCCCAGGCGGATTTCCATTTCACTGAATTTACCAAGGATCTGATCATAAATTTTAATCAGTTCTTTGGGCTTTTTGATATAGTAGTACTGAATGGTGGTGTCCATAGCCTCTGTTGAGTACCCATAACTTTCTATTATTTTAATATACAATCTGGAGGTATCGTGGATCATAAACCGCGTTCGCATTTCAGGAAGAGCTAACAGTCCGTTAGTTAAGTGAAGATCCGTCAGTATGGAAACAAAATCTTTTTCCGGGATAATCTCCTTGTAACTGGTTTTTTCCGTCTTTTTGAAACATGAACCGGCCATCACTAAAATAATGATTGCTGCAAAAAATATTTTAGCGGGAAAAACAAAAATATTCCGGATGTTCTTATTCATGTTCCCTGAGGTATTTTTTTGTCAGGTACCTTACAGGATACCATGCGGCCCAGTAACCTATAAGAAGAACCGTTGCCGGGACAATAATAAAATCTTTCAGCTTCATCACCACAGGATATGTATCCATGATCAGCGATTCGCTCGGTAATTCCACGATGCCATAGGTTTCCTGAAGCCAGCATATTATAAAGCCTAATATTATTCCGGCAATTGCACCTATAATGGAAATCAGCCAGCCCTCAAAAATGAAGATTCTGCGGATCAGTGTATTATTCGCTCCAAGGCTTTTCAGTATCTCAATATCCCTTTCCTTTTCAATTATAAGCATTGTAAGGGACCCGATGATATTAAATGATGCAATGATCAGTATAAGGGTGAGAATGAAGAAGATAGCTAACCTCTCCGAGCGCATTACCTTATAAAAAAGCTCCTGCTGCTCAAACCTGTTCTGAACAACAAAATCTTTACCGAATATCTTTAAAACACTTTTCTGAACTGTGACTGCATCAGCGTTATCCGTGAATTTGATTTCGACCGAGCTGACTCCTTCCTTGTTTTCAATCAGATTGCTGGCAAAATCAAAAGGCACATAAATATATTTTGAATCGTATGATTGCTCAATCTGAAAAATACCTGAAGGGAAAATGTATTGCCTGTTATATGCATCCTCCGGATTGAGATTGCTTTCGGCCGATCTTCGCAGAACATAAATAAACAACGGCGTTATGAAATTCACCCTTATTCCCAGGTACTGGGCAATGCCAACCCCAGGAACGGCATATGGCCTTCCCTTATCAGTTTTCAGCATGAATTCTCCCTCCCACATCGCACTATCAATATTCGTCACACTGGTGTAGCTGTCATCGACTCCCTTAATGGTGGCAATATACTGTCTGTCGCCATACTTTAAAAGTGCATTTTCTTCAATGGTCAAAGAATAACAGGAGACGCCATTGACATTTGCCAGCAGTTGAAGCTTTGAGGTGTCGGGGACAAAAGTTTTGCCTGCTGCTGCAGTAATTTTAAGATCAGGATCAAATGTGTTGAAAATAGAGGTTACCAGTAATTCCAGGCCGTTAAATACCGACAGAACTATTATTAATGCCATTGTTCCGACAGCTACTCCTGCTACAGATACTGCAGATATAACATTTATCGCATTTCGTGATTTTTTCGCGAAAAGATATCTTTTTGCTATATATAACGAAAGCTTCACTTTTGCTATTTTCTTGCTGTCACCAGTATTCCGGTTCCTGTCTTATGAGTTAAATTGAGATCAAAAATGTTAAGTACGATTGAAACAGGTAAAAATACAATGTAATAAAACGGTAAAAGAATAAAGAAAATAAATGATAAATTAAGCATCTTCACGGGATATTTCATTGTTAGCCGCCAGGATATATTTCCCGGCTTACCGTAAGTGTAATGTGCTTCAACACTCCTGAATCCTGCCCTGGTGAGCTTATCAGTTATGTCAGGGATACTATATCCGTTTCTGACATGCTCATCGATAAAAGACTCACCTTCAGCAGCATGCACATCTGAACCTCCCTTATCCGAGGGAGTTGAAATAAGGAGAAATCCATTTTGCTTCAGTGATTCACTAAAATTCAAAAAGACTTTTTCATCCTCCCTGATATGTTCCATAACATCAACCGAAAGGATGAGATCAAAGGCGGCCGGATCTCTAAAGGTTGTAAGATCGGCTGTTTTGAAAGTTGTTCTGTTTTCCAGACCGGTTTTTTTAAAGAAACTTTTACAGTCTTCTATCTGTTCTCCGTCAAAATCCACCCCGTTGATCTTCCAGTTTTTATTCATCCTGCACATTCGCCAGGCATATTGTCCAAGTCCCGAGCCGGCATCCAGGATATTTGCCTGCCCGTTCAGTTCCCGGCTTATTTTCCTCAGGGCTTTTCTTACATGCCATGCACGAAGAAGAAGAAGATCTAGAAGCCAATAAAGAGCTTTTCTCATAAACGAAGGTCCTGAAATAAACCTGCTCAGCAATTTTTTTATCGGCTCGTACTGCATGAATATCAGGATTTCAGCAATTTGTTTATGTTATCGATATAATCCAGGCTGTCGTCAATAAAAAAGGTGATTTCGGGCACAACACGAAGCTGTGAGCGCACCTTATGACCAAGATCAAACCTGATCGTTGCAGAGCGATCCTGAACTGATTGCAATATATTGTTCTGATTACCTGACGGATAGATACTTAAATAAACCTTTGCATAAGAGAGATCCGGACTTATTCTTACCCTTGTTATTGAGATCATTTTTCCCGGGGCATATTCAGTGCCCTTACGGAGGAAAATATCAGCTATCTCCTTCTGTATAAGTCTTGATACCTTTTTTTGTCTTGTTGATTCTGTTGATTCCACAGCTGCTCTGATTTTGAAAAGCAAAGGTAAGAATATTTTTGCCCCTTCTTGTGATCCCATTTACTCATGCTTTTCTTTTCCCTTTCTTGTGATCACACGTACTCACCCCCTTCCTTCGCTCCGCTCAGGATTTCCCCCTCTTTACGAAGTAGAGAGGGGGCCGGGGGTGAGTACATGGGATCCTTGGAAGGGGGCCGGGGGTGAGTACATAGGAACCAGAGATGGATCCAGAATTCTGTTTCAAAAAAACAATTAGCTTTACATGGAATTTTCAATAAACTAAAAATGGAGACGGTAGTCAGCGGCATAAGATCGACAGGGAATCTGCATCTGGGGAATTATTTCGGTGCATTAAGCAACTTTCTGAAAATGCAAAGAGAGAATAATTGCTTTTTCTTTATTGCTGATTATCACTCACTTACTACACATCCAAAACCCCATGATCTGCACGGGAACATCAGGCAGGTGATGGCAGAATATCTTGCCTGCGGTATTGATCCGGAGATTGCTACTGTCTTCGTTCAGAGTGATGTCCCTGAAGTGACCGAATTATACCTGCTCCTTAACATGAATGCATATATCGGCGAACTTGAAAGGACAACATCATTCAAGGAAAAGATCAGGCA
>CAZLCF010000278.1:0-1075 GCA_964557905.1 uncultured Rikenellaceae bacterium
CAGACTTAAGGAGATAGGACTCAGGAAAACATTTGGGGGACAAAGAAAACAACTGGTAACACAGTTTATGTTCGAAACTTTTATCATCTGTTTCATGGCCATTCTGGTGTCTATTGCTTTTGCAGAGTTTCTTGTTCCTGCTTACAGCAATTTGTGGGCATTCATGTCTATTAAATTAACTTTTGCAAAATATGCATTCTTCTGGGTATTTCTTCTGGTGTTAATGCTTCTTACTGGTTTCATTTCAGGTGTTTATCCTGCTTTTTACGTGAGTTCATTCAGCCCGATAACTGTCCTGAAGGGTGATTCTATTTTCAGAGGATCGAGTAAGCTTTCAATAGTTCTTCTCACATTGCAGTTTACTATTTCAGTTATGGCCCTGGTATTGGGAATCGTTTTTGCAAAGAATGCAGAATATCAGAAGACTCTTGATCTTGGTTATGATAGAGATAAACTGATTGTTGTTCCGATCCCTCCTGAATACTTCACCTCTTTCCGTAATGAGGTTCTCTCAAATCCAAAGATAATTTCTGCCGAAGGTACCCAGAATCATATTGGATTCGGAGGATATCGCAGACCGATAAAAGATGAAGAAAAACAATTGGAGGTTGATGTTTTGGATATAGGCTCCGCATATGCGCAAACAATGGGTCTCCGTCTTGTTACAGGACGTCTTTTTGATGAATCGAGAGCGGCCGCTGACCGTACAAATGGCTCAATAGTTGTAAATCAGAAGCTTGTTAAGGATTTTGGATGGAAAGAAGCGGTTGGACAAACAATTACACTTTATGACACAACAAAACTGACAGTAATAGGAGTTGTAGAGAATTTTTATATAAATGGATTATGGAAAGAGATTGAGCCTGCAATGCTCAGATTATCACCAAATGATCAATATGCTGTCTTAGCAGTCAGAGCTAATCCTGAAGATTTATCTGATGTTCTGGGATATCTTGATTTGGAATGGAAAAAACGAACCACAAATTATTATTTTACAGGAATGCTTCAGGAAGATACAATGCAGGAAGAAAAAGATATTAACGGGAGCATTATGAAGGGTAATATATTCCTTGCC
>CAZLCF010000278.1:1175-3980 GCA_964557905.1 uncultured Rikenellaceae bacterium
ATTATTTTGTTGAGATAAAGATTGGGACGCTGGTATTTGCCGCATCAATAATGTTCGTGGCAACAATACTTACAATTATCTTTAAAATTGCCAGGGCTGCAATGAAAAATCCAGTTGTTTCGCTTCGATATGAGTAATAATTAATTCTGGAATAATTCAGCGGGGGTTATTAATAACAGAATATCTGTCAGTCAGACAGACATACAGTTGTTTTTGGGTACCGTCTGATATAATCTTTAATAAGTTTGTCAAAACAGATGCACCTGACTATCCACGCAATCCTGTCAAGTTCACCAATTGAGGAAAAAAGTTTGGTGAAATCACAGTTCACTTTTTCGACTATTTCTATAGCTGTCAAGTCCTCTAGAATTGGTTTTACTTTTTTTGACTCTAAGGCTCTTGCGATCACCGGTAAAAATAGTGTTTCCCGGATTGGACCAAGGTTGATCTCTATTTTAATAGATCTAGTCATATGAACTGAATAAAATCTTGAAATCAATGAAAATTGTAGTTCATGATTGCATGATTAACGAAACTCTGCATGGATTGGTTTATATAAGGTATTTCGTCCATTCCTGCCCTGACAATCAAGAGTGGCACGTCTTTTTTCCACACTGCAGGGTCGGGTAGGGCAGATGGCTTTTGAAATCCCCTTTGCTTAAACATTGATTCAATTGCAGAGATATTCAAAAAATCCTGCGGCAGAAAGAATCCATAATATAATACACCACACCTGAAGATACTGGACGCACTGAGAATATTGTAGGCTGCTGTTGGCGTATGTCCAGAACAAACAAAAGCACCAAGTTTATTCTTGTCTATAGAAAGATTTACTCGCTCAGAATTAATATATTCGGTTAAAGAGATTAAATCATTTTTAGGGTCAATTGTTTCATAAACTATTGCAGCCATGCCAGATGCAGCAACTAACTTACACCATGAAGTATATTGACCAAATTTCCTAAACGGATTACCAACCAGTTTAACCATTGATGAATCAGGAGCACCAGAAATAAAAATAATTACAGGAATTTTTCTTTGGAAATCAAAATCTGGTGGATAATAAATGTCCATTTTCAGGATTATGGTAGCAATTTCTTTATATGCAATGTCTTTTTTTATGATTACATCATCCATTCTTGGTAAATCATAAACCACAGTACCCTGTTCCCTTTGTTTGGTTTGGGTGTTTTGTTGTGCTGATGTCTTAAAGTTGCATGGCATTAATAATACCATTGTGCAAGTCAGAAGTAAAAGTTTAAGTGGTTTCATTGGAAAGGAAATTATTAATGCTTAAAACTAAAATAATCATAAGTCAATAATATGATGAAAGTTACACCAACAAAAAACCAAAGTCAATTTTATTCTCAAATAGAAATCTATCCAAGAATTAACTCGGATGGACGATTAAGAGAGCAATTCGAACGACAAATTTCTTTCTTCAATGCATATAGATAAAAATGATAATGGGATACCAATGGTATTAAAAATAGGAACAGTATTAATATACTTGTTTTCATCTGTATATGTAAGTAGCAAGGCACTAATAGGGTTTCCCTAATGTGTAGATTCCACTAAGGGGTACATCTGGGATTGATGAATCTATAAGTTTTAGTTTAAGTTTCTTTCCAGTAGTCCTTTCAGAAGTATAAGCATTAACAAATTCAAAAGTGCTGATATTAATAATTTTGAATTTCAATTCATCGTTACAATTAATCACACTATCAACCAATGTAAATTGATATGCTTTTTCCCAATTTGGTGCGTCACCACTATCCACACAACTAGTATGCAGGGTCATATATGGAGCACTAACCCAAAAGTTCCAATTAATATTATAAAAGTCGAGAGTGATGAAATCATAATTTTTATTCAGTACCGAATCACAACCTAAAGTTGTCTTCCCGTCGAATTCAAGGGTCATGAAAATCCAACTGCCAATTAAATCATTAACAGTTATGCCTTGGGGTTTGGGGTCTTCCTTTTTGCAACTGGTGCTCAAAGAAATTATTGAAATGAAAAGAAATAAAATACTTAAGATTTTTATTTTCCCCATATAGCCGTGATGTTAGAAGGACAAATTGTTTAACATAAAATAAAAACTATCATTAAATATATTCTTAAACGGGTTATCATATCAAAGTTATAACAGATTTAAACCAAAGTCAATTTAATTTAAGAATATGGGGCAACTCGCAAAGATTTATCTGTTTATTCAGTGAATAATCTTCTCACAACATTTGTAATAGTTAATCATCTTCAAGAAATAAGAAGCCCTCAGATTCGATTTCTGAGGATTAGAAATAAATTAGTTTGTTAATGGCTGATTAATCTTTCAGACAACGGACTGAGAAACCACAAAGTACGGTACCATTAAGGTTAAGAAAAAAATTGCTTTTTTCATCTGTTAATTGTATTGATTTTAATTGGGATTATTACAATTTAATCCATATATAAAAAACCTTCACTTCTGAGTATATTTTTGGTAGTTAATAAATAAAAAATACCTTTTATTGCTGCTTCTTTAATAACATAATAATACTTTCAATATCTATGTTTTATGTAACATCCCTTTTTACTATTTGGATAAAAGATTGAACCACTTTTATCGTCTGAAAACCTGAATTTAGTTTCTATAATTTCTGTCCCCCAACGATTGAAAGTCTTATTTTAAATAAATGTTATGCCTTTTACAGTTTTCAATCATTTCTTCAGGCCATACGGAAGATTGAACTTCTCCAATGTGGGCGGCGCGTAAAAAAAACATGCATAAACGGGATTGTCCGATACCTCCACCGATTGAAA
>CAZLCF010000279.1:0-3945 GCA_964557905.1 uncultured Rikenellaceae bacterium
AATATCCGCAAGGAAAATGGTTATGATGTTACTGATAAGATAACAGTCCAGATTGAAGATCATGATTTTGTACGTGAAGCTGTGAAGAGGCATGCGGCTTATATTGGATCTCAAACTCTGGCAACAACAGTCACTCTGTCTGGTAAGCTTGCCGGCAGCGATATCCGCGAAGTCGATATTGACGATATTCTTGTGAAAATACTCATCAATAAAGTTTAATTTATTGTTCATTTTTTGGGCGAGTAAAAAATGAACAATTAAAATTAGAGATGGATTAGGGGGAAATTCCCCTTAATTTTAATATTAATTAAAAAATCCTAACTTTGCCGGATAATCTAAAAATCTAACACTATGGCTGAGAAAACAAGATATTCGGATGACGAGCTTGAGGAATTCAGGCAGATCATCCTAGCGAAGCTGGATAAAGCCAAAAAAGATTATGAAATACTCAAATCCAGCATAACTCACGAAGAGAGTAATGACACAATGGATACCTCACCCACTTTTAAAGTATTGGAAGAGGGAGCTACTACTTTATCAAAAGAAGAAGCAGGCAGGCTGGCACAGCGTCAGCTTAAATTCATTCAGCACCTGCAGGCTGCACTTGTCAGGATTGAGAATAAAACCTATGGAATATGCCGGGAAACAGGAAAACTGATCTCTAAAGAAAGACTTCGGGCTGTTCCGCATGCCACATTGTGTATTGATGCGAAAATGAAGCAGAAGTAACGGTACAACGGTACAAGGGCACAACGGCGCAACGGAAAAAAAACGTTAATTACACTTTAGATATGGGCTGTTTCAGAGATGGAGGGGCTTTTTTATTTGAAACAATCTTCATCACCCGATTACAGACTTAAAATAATTGATAGTCTTCTCAAGTCCTGCCTCCAAACCAACCTCCGGCTGCCAATCCAGTACCTTCTTCGCAAGAGCAATATCCGGCCTTCTTTGTTTTGGATCATCCTCTGGCAGAGGCATATAAGTCATCTTTGACTTTGAACCAGTAATTTTAATTATCATTTTTGCCAGATCATTGACAGATACTTCAACCGGATTACCGAGATTAACCGGTCCAGTGAAGAGGTCTGGTGTATCCATGAGCCTGATCAATCCTTCAATAAGATCATCCACATACTGAAAGCTTCGTGTGTGAGTACCGTCGCCGAAAATTGTGATATCCTCTCCATTCAGAGCCTGGACAATGAAATTTGATACAACTCTGCCGTCATTCGAATTCATGCGGGGACCATAAGTGTTAAATATCCTTGCTATTTTGATACGGACTTTATTTTGCACATGATAGTTCATAAAGAGCGTTTCTGCACATCTTTTTCCCTCATCATAGCATGCCCGTGGCCCCAGGGTATTCACATTTCCCCAGTAATCCTCAGGCTGGGGATGCACAGCGGGATCACCGTAGATCTCACTTGTTGATGCCTGCAGTACTTTCGATCTGGTCCTTTTTGCCAGTCCGAGAGTGTTTATTGCCCCCATTACCGAAGTTTTTATTGTCTTGATGCCGTTATACTGGTAATGTACAGGTGAGGCCGGACATGCCAGATTATAAATCTCATCAACCTCAATATATACCGGCATTGTAATATCATGACGAATGACTTCAAAGTGATGATTATCAAGAAGATGTATTATATTTTCCTTTGAACCGGTGAAGTAATTATCAAGGCAGATCACTTCATTACCCTGAGTCAGGAGCCGTTCACAAAGATGAGAACCAATAAATCCGGCACCGCCGGTAACTAAAATACGCTTCATTTAGTTATAATTATATAATTACAAATTTAATAAAAGAGTTCAGATACTTATGAATAAGAAAGGGAGAAGGGGGGAATGGGTGATGGGGAGAATTATAGAATATAAATAGAAAAAAGTGCGATGGCAAACCGGAAATGGTGCGAACTTCAGCCTGTTTGGCAGCGCCTTTAAGGCTTTGTGTAGCGGGCGTCCAAACAGGCTGAAGTTATCATTTCCGGCCTCCTTTTCTTTGGTTCATTTCTTTTGGAGGAGCAAAAGAAATGAACAATAAAAACGCTAATTAAATTATCTTTGAATTCTATATAAAAGCAAATTAATGGCTATCAATCCCCTGGACGGAGTCCAGAACATAATTAAACTGCCAAAGCAGGTAGTACCAAAGTGGTACGCAATCTACACCCGTCCCCGTGCTGAAAAACAGGTCTTCACCCGTCTTGTTGAGATTGGAGTCGAGACATTCCTTCCACTTCAAAAGACCTACCGCAAGTGGAGTGACAGGAAGAAGCTGATAGAAAAGCCGTTGCTTTCATCATATGTCTTTGTGAAGGTTGTTCCGGTTGATTTTCCAAAAGTGTATAAAACCAACGGGGTTGTTAAGTTTATTTCTTTTGAAGGGCATCCTGTTGCCATCCCACAGAACCAGATCGATAACCTGCGTCTATTGGTCAACAGCGATGCGGAAATAGAGGTAACATCCGGAAGATTTGAAAAAGGGAATAATGTTGAAGTTATTACTGGTGCGATGACCGGACTGACAGGTGAACTTATCAAAATAGGGGGGAAGAACAGGGTTATTGTCCGGATCGATAAGCTCGAACAGAATATTGTGCTTACAATACCGGTGACTTTCCTTAGGAAGATTTGATTTACGAGGGTTTTAAATAGATCGAAGGGATTGCTTCGTCTTCCGCTTTGCGGAATCCTCGCAATGACAGTACTATTTACTTTGTTGGTAATTAACCGTACGGCAAACATTATAAGGAATGCAGTCATTGCGAGTCCCGCTTTAGCGGGACGAAGCAATCCTCTAAGGCTTCCTGCAGCTCATATTCCCGAATCCTTCAACCTTACCTTAATTTTAAATGAATTAGGAATTTGTTTTTCGCTGATAAGTATCAGATATCCCCCTCCTCCGGCCCCTGACAGCTTCCACGCCAGGGCATTTTCCTTGTAAGTATCGATTATTTTTTTAATTTCCGGATTAACCATTTTAGGGAACATCGTTACCTGTGCATTAAATGAATCACGAAATCCCTTCGAAAATTTATTAATGTTTTTTGATATTAAGCCTTCCCATGCCAGATCAGCAGCCGTTGTGAGACTTTTAACATTTTCTGTGGTAATGTGAGTGTCGGAAAGGACATCAAAATTGACAGGACGCGGCCATAACGTAACCATAAACAGTCTTTCTTCGAGCCACTTGATTGTCTGAAGATCAGAAACAGTATCAAAATGAGAGGGCCAGTATTTCCCTTTCTCATAATAGAACTTGTTTATCCCCGGCATGGTAATCCCTATTGAATCCTGGGAACCGCTTACTTCTTTGGTTCCCGGATCATTATCATATCTGAAAAGCGTTTTGGCGAGCTTTTCAGGTTTTTCCGGAGGAAGATGGTCATTCCAGAGCTCAATGGCTTTCTTTCTTGTCGATGTAGCCATTCCAGACCGTTCATTGAATTCAATGGTAGGTTCTATTGATGCGGTGATAGCTGATCCCGGATAATATTTTGAAACATAAGGCTGATCGATCCATGTACCCGCCAGGTCAATCCTGTAGGGCATCGGTTTGACTTTGCGAAGTGCAGTGGAAGTCCGGGATGGCAGGTTTGCATGAGGAATTCTTTTCAGAACCTTGTATTCGATGTGCATTTCTTTACAGAGTCTCTCTTTTTCAGGAGTATGTCCATCCTCATTTACTATAAGAATATCCGGTTTCAGTTCATTTATTGTACCCAGGAAATCAAGCAATCCGCTCCCTTTATTTATAATCACCTTCTTTACACATGCCAGCGCACTAAGCATATATGCACGCTCATCTTCAGAGTTTATGGGTTCTCTTCCCTTCAGTTCTTTTAACGTCTTATCAGAACCCAGACCGATATACAGATCCCCGTATCCGGCAGCTTCCTGTAAAAAGGCCACATGACCGGAATGGAGCATATCAAAACA
>CAZLCF010000280.1:0-3876 GCA_964557905.1 uncultured Rikenellaceae bacterium
AGAAGCTGATAGATTTCCTGACATCAATTCTGAGAAAAAGAGGCTACAAGATTGTCACAACTCCTCATATAGGAAATGTCAATCTATACAAGATATCAGGCCATTATGAGAAATACGGAACAACTTCATTTCAACCCATGTCTACACCCCAGGAGGGAGAGCAGTTCATGCTTAAACCAATGAATTGTCCTCATCATTGTGAGATATATAATGCAACCCCTCATTCCTATAAAGAGTTCCCCCTGAGAATGGCTGAATTTGGGACAGTATACAGGTATGAACAGAGCGGTGAGCTTCACGGACTAACCAGAGTAAGAAGCTTTACACAGGATGATGCACACCATTTCTGCAGGCCAGATCAGCTCATGGATGAATTCAAGAGTATAATTGATCTTATCCTGTATATTTTTAAAATATTGAATTTCAACGACTTTACAGCACAGATCTCCCTGAGGGATCCCAATAATAAACAAAAATATATAGGTTCGGACGAGAACTGGGAAAAAGCTGAGCGGGATATTATTAAAGCTGCAGGTGAAAAGAACCTTGTAACGACCATTGTCGAGGGGGAAGCTGCATTTTACGGGCCCAAGCTTGATTTTATGGTAAAGGATGCAATAGGCCGTAAATGGCAGCTTGGTACAATTCAGGTTGACTATAACCTTCCGGAAAGATTTGATCTGACATATAACGGAAGTGATAATCAGAAACACAGGCCTGTTATGATTCACAGGACAATCTTCGGATCGCTCGAAAGATTTGTGGCCGTTCTCATTGAAAACACTGCCGGGAAATTTCCTCTCTGGCTTGCACCGGAAAAAGCAGTCCTGCTGCCCATCAGCGAAAAATTCAACGATTATGCAGCAAATGTTTTGGAAATTCTAAATAATTCCGATATTTGCACACTGATTGATGACAGGAGTGAAAAAATAGGTAAGAAGATCAGGGATAATGAATTAAAGAGGATCCCCTACCTTCTGATAATTGGAGAAAAAGAGGTTGAAAGCGGAACTGTTTCAGTAAGGAAACAGGGTGAGGGGGATAAAGGAACTATGAAAATCGATGAATTTGTGAGTTTCATTCATGCTGAGATCAACAAGGAAATTACATTGTGACTGAATACATAAAGTAAACTTAGTATTAACAAAAATTAGGAGGAAATAGTTATAACCGGGCCAATCAGAAGGAACTCCGGCAGGATCACCCAGCCGGCTCATAAAATTAACAACAGGATCACTGCAAAGGTGGTCAGGGTTGTAGGTGATGAAATAGAAACAGAAGTAATGAGCATCCAGGATGCCCTCAGGCTGGCAGATAAGCTGGAACTCGATCTTGTAGAAATTTCCCCGAATGCGGATCCCCCTGTATGTAAAATTATTGATTACCAGAAGTTTCTCTATCAGCAGAAAAAGAAACAGAAGGAGATTAAAGCCAGGGCAGCAAAAATTGTCGTGAAGGAGATCAGGTTCGGTCCCAATACTGATGATCATGATTATAACTTTAAGCTCAGGCATGCCATAAAGTTCCTTGAAGACGGTGCAAAAGTGAGAGCATATGTATTTTTCAAGGGACGGTCAATATTATTCAAGGAACAGGGCGAAGTACTGCTGCTGCGGTTTGCCAATGACCTTGAGGAATACGGGAAGGTTGAGCAGCTTCCCAGACTCGAAGGGAAACGGATGATCATATCCTTCTCACCGAAAAAGAAGAAGTAGTTCAAATATATATTATACACAGAAATGCCAAAAATGAAAACAAATCCCGGTGCCAAGAAACGATTTTCTCTCACCGGAACAGGTAAGATCAAACGTAAACATGCATTCAAAAGTCACATCCTGACGAAGAAAGCTACAAAACGCAAGAGAAATCTCACATATTTCGGACAGGTTTCCAAGGCGGACAAAAAGAACGTAAAGCTTATGCTTGCAAGCAGATAATTGTTAACGATTGATAAATTAATAATAATAGTACTAACCGAATGTTCAGCAGATAAGAGTCCGTAAGAAACAGGAACGCTGACTTTCAAAAAAAATGAGTTATGCCAAGATCAGTAAATTCAGTTGCATCGAGAGCCAGGAAGAAAAAGGTTCTCAAGCAGACAAAAGGTAATTTCCTTTCAAGAAGAAATGTATTCACAGTAGCAAAAAACACCCTTGATAAGGGACTGGGCTATTCATACCGTGACAGGAGGAAAAAGAAAGGCCAGTTCAGGTCTTTATGGATACAGAGGATCAATGCGGGTGTTCGTCAATATGACATGAGCTATTCGGAATTTATCGGAAAGCTCGAGAAGAAAGGTATCACAATCAACAGGAAAACACTTGCCGACCTGGCAATGAATCACCCGGAAGCCTTTAAGGCTGTCGTGGAAAAGGTGAAGTGATTTATCTTACCTTCATTAACATTCGTCCGAACCTGATCTTCTTAAGCCCTTCAGCTTCCTTGTCGATTGAAAGCCATATGAACTTCGGTTTGCCTATAATATGATCCTCCGGAACGAAACCCCAGTATCTTGAATCTGCAGAGTTGTGGCGGTTGTCGCCCATCATGAAATAATAATTCATCTTAAAGGTATAGGAATCGGCCGGTGCACCATTAATATATACTGTACTGCCGTTAACACTGATGTCATTCTCCTCATAAACATCAATAAGATGCTCATAGAAACAAAGATTTGATGTATCCAGCCTGACTGTAGTACCCTTAACCGGTATCCAGAGAGGACCATAATTATCTTCATTCCATTTCAGAACAGGATTATAGGGGAACATTCTGGCATCGTATTTCCCTTCCTGTTCATACATCGCATAGACCTCTTTCACATTCACAAACTTTGAAATAGTCTCTGCGTTTTGCTTTGTTAAAGGCAAAATATACATTAATCCGGAAATCGCCTGGTCCGACTTTGAAATTTTGAGCCGTTCAAATGCTTTAGGATTAATGGTAGTTCCATTCGTAACTACGCCATAGGTTGTCTGTTGTGTTTCATTTACCGGAGCTGGCATACCGTTCACGTAAAGAACTCCTGATCTGACAGTTATTGTATCCCCCGGTAGTCCCACGCATCTTTTTACATAGTTGTCCCTCCTGTCAACAGGACGGTAAATAATTTCGAATCTGTCCCATAAATCTTTCCGTGCTGCCACGAGGTAATCGCTTACAGGTTTTGTTTTCAGGGTGACATAACTCTCCCGTTGCTGCATTTCGCGGGCATTTCTTCTTATTATTTCATAATAGCTTACGGCCTGTTCTTCAATCACAACTGTGTCTCCCTCCGGAAAGTTAAAGACTATCGGATCAAACCTCTTCACCTTGCCGCATCCTGCAAGACGTTTATAAGGCCAAAGCACCAGGTTTGACCATGATTTGGTTTTCAGGATTGGTATGGTGTGCTGCGTGAACGGAAAAGCGATGGGTGTATTCGGCATCCTCGGGCCATAAGCCAGCTTGCTGACAAAAAGATGATCTCCAACAAGCAATGATTTTTCCATTGATGGAGTAGGAATACGGTAATTCTGAAAAAGAAAAATGTTGATAAGAGTAACGGCGATGACGGCAAAAATGAGTGCATCGAGCCATTCTATAAAAGAACTGTTATTCCCGTCCCTTCTTTTCCAGAAAGTCCAGTTTACCTTTTCTGTAACATACATATCAAATATGATAGGTAGTCCGAGCAGAAGCCAGTAATTGCCTATCCATACCACTACCAGGATATAAAGAATGGCTGCAATTGCAAATCTTATATATTTTTTCGGAATCTTGGGAATTATCATGAAATTGTTTTTTTGAAGCGGTAAAAGTAAACAAATAATCAGAATCCAAGTATATCGTTCATTGTGAAAACACCTTTTCTGTTCCGGATGAATTCCGCGGCAA
>CAZLCF010000281.1:0-3875 GCA_964557905.1 uncultured Rikenellaceae bacterium
GTAAACATAAAAGTGCTTCTTAATCCAAAAATATTATTGGTATACTTTTGGGACCTTTCATTGAAACTCACTTTGTCAATCCGGTAATTTCCATTGATTATTACACTTGAACCTATATTCAGAACGGGTTGCACTGATGTTGAAAATATATATCCGTCATAATAAGTGCCTGCTTCAGATGTAAGAGTTAAGCTTAAAAATCTATTGGGTGATGTTGTATACAGGTTTCCATATAAGGAAAAGAAATTATACCTGCCTTGTGGAACAAAAACATCAGGATCGACAATAAAGTAAGTATCCTTAAGATCTTCAAGCTCCCAGGTCAGATAAATAAGCCCTTCTGTTGTTTTCTTTGATACAAAGCTCCAGCCTGCAACCGATAAAGCCGATTCGAGCGAACCGTCAACTGAACTGTTGTAAATATTACTCTCGGCAAAGATATAGTGAGAGTTCAGTGGAGAATCTTTTCCGGGTAACCATCCATAACGAAGTGTGGCGCTTTTAAGAAAGAAATTATTCCTGGTTTCCAGTCCGATGCCGGGGTTATAATTTTCTCCTGACCTGTCTAATAGAAATTCGTAATTGAAACCTTTGATCCTTTTTTTCTCCCATTTCAGATAGATCTGTGAGGGATTTATGGAGAATATTTTGTTCTCAGCTCCGTCATTAAAAGTCTGGGCCCATTTGACAGTAAGATAATCATCACCAAATAAATTCAATCTGGTGTCAATCCCGTAAG
This sequence comes from uncultured Rikenellaceae bacterium, assembly GCA_964557905.1. Classification (GTDB taxonomy): domain Bacteria; phylum Bacteroidota; class Bacteroidia; order Bacteroidales; family VadinHA17; genus LD21. The sequence continues at coordinate 740 of CAZLCF010000281.1, forward strand.
CCAGATTGTAGGTACCTTCAGCACCTATTCTGGATGTGATTATCCCGCCCAGGTACGATCTTTCGTTTAAAATTCTTCGCTTGGTTCTTAGAATACCAAAATTCTGACCTGAGAGATCTTCGAATTTTGAAGTCTGCATATCAAGCAAACCAAGATCCCATTCACCTGTCCTGCCTGTCAGTCTTAATCCGCCGTAAATTCTGACCGGATTTCCACTATATAATCCTATGTTTCTGCTGTAAAACAGGTTGTCGTATGAGTTAAATGAGAAATCAAATACATCAGATTTTTCCTGGAAAAAAAGACGTTTCTCTGGAAAGAAAAGGCTGAATCTGGTCAGATTGAATTGTTCCTGGTCGGCTTCCACCTGGGCAAAGTCGGTGTTTGCTGTAACATCCAGGGTGAGATTGTTTGTAAGCCCGTATTTAAAGTCTGCTCCTGCCTCATATTTATAATCAGTCTTTGCAGTCAAAGCATCAATATCATAAAATCTGTTTATTCCTCCAAGCACATAGGGAGTAAGATAGACAGGTTTTCTCGACTTCAGGCCGACTAGTTCAACTTCCTCTGCCATTGAGGCTTTCCAGAACAACAAATCACCTTTTATCTGAGGTATTTCAGGGTAAGTCATCTGACCATAATCCGGGTTATTAGAGTTAGCATTTGCTCTTAATATAATTATTCCCATAATCACTTTATCGGTATTTCCCTGAAATCTCAGACTTGATAACGGGATCCTGATTTCAGTATGCCATACATTTCCAATGATTTTTACTTCCGCATCCCAGAATGTATTGAAGTTAAAATTAATATCATAGTTCATGCCATTTATCATATCATTCATGGTTGTGGCATCAGTCCGGATTCCATTCGGATTAACGGCAAACAACATCATGTTTTGCTTATCATTGTAAGTGTCAATAGCAATACCTATCCAATCGGAATTCCAGTTGGCATGATCTCTGGTCTTTCCGATCCTGGTTATCATTTTGGGGTCATTGTAATACATTGAAGCCCCCATATACAGGTACATATCATCATAAAACAATCTGACATCTGTTTTTTGTTCCGGAATTTTTCCGTTATTAGGATAATGCATGACAAGCGGAAAACTTTCCACCCTGGTCCATATTTCCTCATCAGGTATTCCATCGAAATTTATTCCGCCGGTTAAAAATGGTATAACCCTTCTCTCCTGCGCTTTAGCTGGTTGATTTAAATTAAACAAACCAAGACAAATAATTATCAGAATTATTTTCTTTAAAAGATTGGTTCCGGGGACTAATCTTTGCCTTTTTCTAAATTGTTTCATTAATTTGGAATTAGAGCGGGAATACGTTTATTATTTAGATTAAAAGATCAATTAGATGAATATGTCTCCATGATGATAAAATCTGATTATAACAAAGTTACGTGATTATGTCAACACAAGTCAAATTTTTTTTACCGCATGAAGGCGGGTCAACAAAAAAACCGCAAAAAGCGGCTTTTTTGCTGTGTAAGAGCGAGAGTGATTGAAGAGGTCAGATCCCTGATACTACCACACCATCAAACACAAGACTCGGAAGTCTTGCCTGGCTGTAGATCCATGGATCATTAGCAACCTCAACAAGCTTATTCCAGAAATTCAGATGGTTATCAGCTATGTTCATTTCCGCAACGTTTTGAACAAACTGACCTTTTTCAAACAGTTTGCCGATAATACCTACTGAAAAATCACCTGTTGTGGAATTGGAATTCCCTCCTATATAATCAGTAATAAATATGCACCTGCCAAGATCTTTGATAATATCCTCAACACTCCGGGTTCCCGGCGGGATGATAATGTTGGATATTGATCCCGAAGTGGGTTCCCAGCCTAATTTACGGCTGTAGTACCAGTTGACAAGGAACTCATTTACAACACCTTCTGTAAAGATATCGCGTTTTCTGGCCGGGAAACCATCACCATCGTAATACTTTGAACCAAGACCCCTTGGAAGAAACGGATCATCCGTAATGGTAAACAATTTGCTTCCTATGGATTTACCCTTCTTGTCAGCAAGAAATGATCTTTTTTGCTGAATACTGCCGCCAGACAGGGGATCGAAGAGACCGCTTAATATACGGGCAGCGCCGCGATTCTCCAGAATAACCGGGATCTTTGATGTTGCTATTTTTTTACCGCCCATAAGATCAAGTGTCCTGACAGCTGCCAGGGTTCCCACCTCCTCAAGAGAGGGTAGATCACTCCTGTATCTGCAGCCTACATAGTTGTAACCCATCGGGTGGCGGTCACCCTCATCCTTCGCAGTCATTGTGGCACCTACCTGGCAGTATGTGTTCTGCAGTGAGCCTTCAAAACCGTTACTCGATTTTATGAATTCCTCATAGTTTTCATCATATTCAGAAGCCTCCACCGAGATTACTTTATCGGCTCCCTTCTGCAAACAAGACTCCTCGACGGTTTTGACCATCTGATGCCTTCCTTCAGGTGAAAGCTGGCTGTAATCGGGATCACTCAGCTGAAGATCGGCGGTTGACCTGCCTTCATAGTATTTCGGATCCGGAAGAGTGCGGAAAGGATCTTCTTCCATTATTTTGGCGCTTTCAACTACATCAGTAATAAATCCTGCCAGGGTTGACTGCCGGTAATCAGGTGTTGACTGGCCTGCAAACCGGTTATTGATAAACACTTCAAGGTAAAGGTTCTTTGTTGTTGCCTCCTTGATGACTTCAGGTTTCCGGTCGCGGTAATTTATATTCACGAGCCGTCTTTTTGAAAGACTTACCTTACACTCTTTCGCTCCGGTCTTGAGGGTCTGTTCAATGACCCAGTCGGCAAGGTCCCGGAAATTCAGTTGTTGTTCTTTAATGTTTTTCATGACCGGCCTCCTTTCTGCTGTGTTCCTCCGACGGTTAGTGATTTAACCAGGCAGGTTGGCATCCCGAATGATACCGGAACACCCTGCCCGTTTTTACCGCATTGTCCGCCGCCGCCGCGATGCATTTCAAGATCATTTGCAGCCATGATTATGTTTGTAAGCATTTTCGGCCCGTTGCCCATAATGTTTACATCCTTTATCGGAGCGGTCAGTTTACCGTTTTCAATCATGCGTCCCTGTGAGACATAGAAAGCAAAATCACCTTCTCCGAT
>CAZLCF010000282.1:0-3866 GCA_964557905.1 uncultured Rikenellaceae bacterium
AGGTGATGGAAACTGCAAAGCAGCTGGTTCAGCTCAATAAGGTAAGTGTGTTCCGTTCAGGTATCTGGAAGCCGCGAACACGTCCCAATTCGTTCGAAGGGATAGGGATTGAAGGATTGAAATGGCTGAAGAATGTGAAACAGGAGACTGGTCTGCTTGTTGGTACTGAAGTAGCAAGCGAACGGCATGTATATGAGGCGCTGAAATACGGCATTGACCTGCTTTGGATAGGTGCACGAACATCTGTTAATCCTTTCACGGTCCAGGAAATATCAAATGCACTTAACGGCGTTGACGTTATGGTCCTGGTCAAGAATCCGATAAATCCTGATCTTGAATTGTGGATAGGTGCAATAGAGAGAATTGCAAAGGCTGGTATTAAAAGACTGGGTGCAATTCACCGCGGTTTCTCAGCATATGAGAAGACATCCTACAGGAATCAGCCAAACTGGCAGTTGCCTATAGAACTCAGAAGAAGGATCCCCGATCTTCCCCTGATCTGCGATCCAAGCCATATTGCAGGAAGCAGGGAGTTCATTCATGAGATATCCCAGAAAGCACTCGATCTGAATTATGACGGTCTGATGATAGAATCACACATAGATCCTGACAATGCTCTCAGTGATTCTCAGCAACAGCTTACTCCGAATGATCTGAGGGAACTGCTGAGCAGGCTGATTCTCCGCAATCCTTCAACATCAGATCCCAAACTGCTTGATGTTCTTGGTGAACTGAGGCAACAGATTGATATCTTTGATGATCATCTTATCGACCTGATAGAACAGAGGATGAAAGTTGCAGAAACAATCGGTTATTACAAAAAAGAGAATAATATCACTATCTTACAAAGCGTACGCTGGGACGAAATTGTAAAAAGAGTTATGATCAAGGGCAAGGTAAAGGGACTCAGCACAGAACTTATTGATACCATTTTCAAGGCTATTCACCAGGAATCCATAAACCACCAGATGAAGATCATGAACAATGGTATCGTGAAAGGACCAAAAGATCTGTAAAACAGATAATGCAATGGATAAAATAATAGTTCCTTCTTATGTGAAAGGTGATGTTGACGCTCCATCATCAAAAAGCATGACTCAAAGGGCTATTGCTGCTGCAATGCTTTCGGGCGGGGAAACCACAATCCTCAATCCTTCCGGGTGTGAAGATTCCATGGCCGCACTTAATATTGCCACTGCACTGGGAGCTGAAATACAAACCGGACTTAAAAAGCTGAAAATCAAGGGTACTGGCAAGCTTAAAGAAAAAAAGCTCTTTTGCGGAGAGTCGGGCCTGGCAATTCGGATGTTCTCGCCGATAGCCGCCTTATATCCCGATGAGATAATCATATCCGGAGCAGGGTCGCTGAAAAAAAGACCCATGACAATGATCGAAGATGCTCTCCTGCAGTTAGGTGTTGCATGTAAAAGCGAGGGAGGATATATTCCGCTGACGATCAGGGGGCCGCTCAAAGGCGGCAAATGTGAAATTGACGGATCGATAAGCTCTCAGCTGCTTACGGGCTTGCTGATGGCATTACCTGTGACAGCTGAAGACTCTGAAATAAATGTGAAAGACCTGAAGAGCAAACCATATATAGATATGACGCTCCAGGTGCTGGATAAATTTGGGATAAAAATTCAGAATAATAATTACCTGCAGTTTATAATTAAAGGAAATCAAAAATACAGTGCAGGGAGTTTCGAGGTTGAAAGTGACTGGAGCGGCGGAGCGTTTCTGCTTGTTGCCGGAGCTATAAATGGTGAAGTAACAGTCCGCGGGCTTCGTCCCGACAGCAGACAGAGTGATAAGGCTATACTGACTGTGCTTGATTCTGTTGGTGCCAGAATGAGCGTAAGGGAAAATTCAATCAGGATCTCAAAGTCTGATCTCAGATCATTTAAGTTTGATGCTACGGAATCGCCTGATCTTTTTCCCCCCCTGGTTGCACTTGCTTCCTGCTGCAACGGAATATCCGTCATAAAAGGAGTCTCACGGCTTATCCATAAAGAGAGTGACAGGGCAAATGCCCTCAGGGAAGAATTCGGGAAACTGAATATAAAAGTGGAACTGAAAGGTGATACAATGCTTATTACAGGAGGTGAGGTCAGGGGAGCAATAATTGATTCCCATAACGACCACCGCATTGCAATGGCAGCAGCAGTGGCCGCTCTGCGTGCGTCTGATAAAGTAATGATCAAGGATTCCCAATGTGTGGCTAAATCATATTCATCCTTCTTTCATGATCTGAAACAGATTGGAGCAGTGGTTTATGAATAATTTAAAATGAATCACATAAATTTATTTTTTATCATAAATCCATGGAAATATTAAAAATTTTACATTTTTTTGCTTGAAATTGAAATTTTTATATAATTTTGCATTCATGAAAATAAAGAGGTTATATACCTGGTGGTGGCGCAGCTTAACGGATAAAGCTGTGAAACAGGCCATTGTATAACTTTTATAAGATATTTTTATTTACAGGCACGCTGTTCACAGCGTGCCTTTTTTATTTAAAAATTTCATTAACCAAATAATTTTAAAACTATGAAAAAGATCAGAAAAATTTTATTAAGCGAAAAAGAGATGCCGCGGCAATGGTATAATCTGGCAGCCGATATTAAAGTGCCACCTTTCATGAGTCCTGACGGACCCGTGCCTGAAGAAGCGTGGGCGCCTGTCTTCCCAATGAACCTGGTTGAACAGGAATACAGTACACAACGCTGGATAGATATTCCCGAAGGAGTTTTGGAATTACTTACCAGGTATCGACCATCACCCCTGTACCGCGCATATGAACTGGAACAGGCTATCGGCACTCCGGCCAGGATTTATTATAAAAATGAGAGCCTGTCACCTGCAGGCAGTCATAAGCCCAATACAGCTCTTGCTCAAGCCTGGTATAATAAACAATTCGGGATTAAACGTTTGACAACTGAAACCGGTGCAGGCCAGTGGGGCAGTGCACTTGCATTCGCATGCTCCCTGGTGGGACTGGAGTGTAAGGTATTTATGGTCAGAATAAGCTATGATCAGAAACCTTACCGAAAACTTATGATGCAAACCTGGGGTGCCACATGTGTGGCAAGTCCGAGTAATGAAACCCAGGCCGGAAGAACCATTCTGGAAAAAACTCCCGACACTCCCGGTAGTCTTGGCATTGCAATCAGTGAGGCAATTGAAGCAGCAGTCACTGATCCCACAAGAGAAACCAGGTATTCACTTGGTAGTGTGTTAAATCACGTGATGATGCACCAAACCATTATAGGTCTTGAAGCGAAGAAACAACTGAAAATAGCAGGTGAAAAGAAAGTTGATGTCATAGTTGGTTGTGCAGGAGGTGGTAGCAATTTTGCCGGACTTGCATTCCCATTTGTATATGATAAGATTAATGGAGCAAAAATTGATATTATACCTGTCGAACCTGCGTCCTGCCCTACATTAACCAAAGGTCCCTACGTATATGATCATGGTGATACAGCTAAAATGACACCACTGGTTGCCATGTATTCATTAGGCCATAGCTTTATACCAGCTCCCATTCATGCCGGTGGGTTACGTTATCATGGCATGGCACCGCTCGTCAGCAAAGCCACCAGAGAAGGTCTTCTTTCACCCCTGGCTCTGCACCAGCTGGAAAGTTATGAAGCTGGAATACTCTTTGCAAAAACCGAAGGAATCATTCCTGCACCTGAAACAAATCATGCTATTGCCGCAGTAATCCGCGAGGCTAAAAAAGCAAAAGAGGAAGCTAAAGAGAAAGTAATCCTTTTTAACTTTTCTGGTCATGGTTTGATGGATTTAACAGGATATGATAAATTCCTTACCGGTCAGTTGCAAAATTATGAGCTGCCTGATGATGT
>CAZLCF010000283.1:0-3853 GCA_964557905.1 uncultured Rikenellaceae bacterium
CTTTAATGTCCTGAAGATATCAAGACTATCCATCCTGTCGCTTATTTGCAGGTTTGAAAAAATCTTCCCCGGTCAGGTTGCATTTTTTGATCATTTCACGTGCATACTCAGCACCTGAAAATTTGCTGTCGGCATTATTGGTACCGACAGTGAATTTTAAACCGGCATCTTTTGCGCGCTTAATGAACTCAAGGGAAGGGATCCTGTACTTGTTGTTTATTTCAATAGCTATGTTATTGTCCCTGGCTGCATTTATTACTTTATCCATCCGTTCGGGTGTCCAGAAGCTATTGTACCTGTCCGCCATCTGTTCCGGCAGGTATGTTGGATTCACATAAATATCTATCGGCTCTTCATTCATGATCTTCACTATAGTTTCTACAAGATAATCCATGAATTCCTCCTCATCATCAATCCATGTCTCACTCCTGATCCAAATTCTGTTCCTCCTGCCTTTCTCGTCGGTGAAAGTCATCGCATCTGTAAATACATAATCAAACCTCTGCATCGACTCCCTTGAGAACATATTTACCCATTCCCTTCCTTCAGCCTGCATTCCCAGCAGAAACTGCGGATAATCCTTCATCGTAAGGAGGACAGAATCTATCTGGCTGTCCTGGTGAATCGGAAATTTTAAGCCGCAGTTGAATGCAATACCGTAACTGATATTCTCTGCTTTGGATTTATTTACAGCATCATCAATACCGAAATCCCCTTTTAGATGAATGTGCAGGTCGGAGACCGGGAATTGTTCTTTCTCTTTGCAGTTCAATGAGAAAAGTGAGATAGCCAGGATAATAAGGACAGCTTTTATTTTCATATTTTCATTTTCTTATTTGTTTTAATAAACTTAAGGCTGACATCGGCAAAGAACTATGTTGTTGCCACTTCAAGCAGCATCATTACTGCAAACCCGAACATAGCACCAATAGTAGACAAGTCAGTCTCATTTCCTGCCTGTGATTCCGGGATCAGTTCTTCCACGACGACAAATATCATTGCGCCCGCGGCAAACGACAGGGCATAAGGCAGCATTGGTTTTATCATCAGAACAGTAAAAGCCCCGATAACTCCGGCTATCGGTTCCACTATACCTGAAAGTTGCCCGTACCAGAATGATCTTAATCTTGAAAATCCTTCACGCCGTAATGGAATGGATACAGCGGCGCCTTCAGGAAAATTCTGCAGTCCTATTCCGAATGCAAGTACTGTTGCCCCTGTCAGAACCCCTAAATCAGGATTGCCTGCCAACGCACCGAAAGCAACACCTACTGCCAGACCTTCCGGTATATTATGCAATGTAATTGCAAGAACGAGCAGAACGCTTCTCTGCCATGACGTTTTTAAACCTTCAGCTTTATCTAATGACAAGCCATGATGCAGGTGAGGTAAAAGCCTGTCCATCAGGAATAAAAAAGCCCCGCCTGCTAGAAATCCTATCACAGCAGGTTTCCATGGATTCACACCATTTGCATCTGCCATTTCTATTGCAGGCTTTAACAGGGACCAGAAACTTGCTGCGATCATCACCCCGGCTGCGAATCCCAGCATTGAATTGAGGATCTTTTTGTTAATGCTCTTGAAAAAGAAAACCATTGCAGCTCCCAGGGCAGTGACACCCCATGTGAATAATGTCGCTAAGAGAGCCAGTACAACAGGATTAAATCCCAGAAATTTTTCCAGATTCATATTTTCTTCATAAAAGCCAGCTCAAAAATATAACTAATCTGCAATTTGAAAAAAAATCAGACGTTTTTACTGCAAATTGCATACTTATTTGCACATTCGTACTGTTATTATGCTGTGATTCACTCAAAGAAGCTGTTTATGAAAAAGACATGCCTTTTTTTGCTAATACTTTTAATATCAGGAAGTTTTAATCTCTTTTCACAGACCTCTCCCGGTGCAGAAGTCTTTCTGATAACCTGTTCCCCAGGAACAGCAACTTATTCTATTTACGGGCACAGCGCTTTAAGGATTGTCATTCCCGAAAAGGGAATTGATTCTGCTTATAACTGGGGCGTATTTGATTTCGCCACACCTAATTTTGTATGGAAATTCGCCAAGGGCCGCCTCGAATATTCGCTTGGAGTATATTCAATTGACAGGTTTCTTCAGGACTATTTCCTGGAGCAGCGATCAGTATATCAACAAAAGATTAACCTGGAGCGGGATGAAATTGAAATTCTTTTTGCCCTGATAACCGAAAACCTGAAACCGGAAAATATTAAATACAGGTACGATTTTTTTTATGATGATTGTTCTACACGTATAAGGGATCTATTAGAAAAATCGGTTGGAGATAAGCTTATATATCCCCCGGAAGTAGCAAAAGATATTCCGACATTCCGTGATAAGGTTGGTGAATATCAGCAGCCGTATCCCTGGCTCCAAATGGGTGTGGACCTTCTGATGGGCTTGCCGGGTGACAAAAAAGCCAATTTAAGGGACAGAATGTTCCTTCCCATTGATCTGCAGAAAGGATTGTCCGAGGCAGTGGTTAACCGGAATGGCAAAATGATCCCCCTGCTACAGAATCCGGCTACTCTTCTTGAATTTGATACTCCGGAAGCAAGGCGGGGATTTTTTACGACACCCCTGTTTGTATTTTCATTGCTCCTGATAATTGTAATTGTATTATCTGCAACCTTAAGGGGAAAAACCGCAAACAAAATAATTGATTTGCTGATTTTTTCAATCTTTTCAATACTGGCGCTGATGATGCTGTTCTTTAATTTCTTCACCGATCATCAGCAGATGAAATGGAACCTGAATATCATCTGGCTCAGTCCTTTTATTATATTGTGCCTGGCAAGCCTGATCCTGAATAAAGAGTGGCATGTCTGGTTCAGGATTGTGCTCTTTCTTGATCTGCTGGCATTTGCCATCCAGATAGTATTTCCCAATGCTTTCAACAACGCTTTCATCCCGCTTGAGCTGATGCTGGCTGTACGGTGTTCGATAAGGTCCGGATTCAGCTGGAACCCGCTGTCGGTACATTTAACAGAAATTTAACACTTCTTAACACCTCTTTATTATATATGCAGCTTTTTTTACGGACAGAAGTTTCAGAGGAGATTCTGAAACGGAAATCGCACCCGTTTTTATTATCTTAGCAGTTAAAATTTTCAAACCATGGAGCAGACTACAGACATAAGGATCCTTAATGAAAAAATCGAAAAAGAAAGTGCTTTTGTCGATATCATCAGGATGGAGATGAATAAGGTCATAATAGGACAAAAACACCTGACAGACAGCCTGATGATAGGGCTTCTCGCCAATGGCCATATTCTTCTCGAAGGAGTCCCTGGACTCGCAAAAACGCTTGCCATAAAATCACTCGCAGCAATTATTGATGCAAAATTCAGCAGGATACAGTTTACTCCGGACCTTCTCCCTGCTGACCTGATCGGTACAATGATATACAGCCAGAAAAAGGAGGAATTCATAGTTAAAAAAGGTCCCGTTTTTGCAAATTTTATCCTGGCAGATGAAATAAACCGGTCGCCTGCAAAAGTGCAGAGCGCCCTCCTGGAAGCCATGCAGGAGAGACAGATCACAATCGGGGAATCCACATTCCGGCTCGATGAGCCATTTCTTGTGCTAGCCACACAAAACCCGATAGAACAGGAAGGAACTTACCCTCTTCCTGAAGCCCAGGTTGACAGGTTTATGTTGAAAGTCCTCATCGATTATCCTTCAATGGACGAGGAAAAACTTATAATCAGAGAAAACCTTGCAAAGGATTTCCCGAAAACAAGCCCGGTTCTGAAAATTTCTGATATCACAAGGGCAAGGGATATTGTAAGGGAAGTATACATGGATGAGAAAATTGAAAATTATATACTGAATA
>CAZLCF010000284.1:0-3838 GCA_964557905.1 uncultured Rikenellaceae bacterium
GATTCCGACAGGATGTTGTCTTTTATCATCAGACCGGTATTCTTAATGTACCTTGCGATCCTGTCATTAGAGAACCTGGGATTAAACAATATTTCACTAAGACCGGTCAGCCAGTTGCCGAGGATCTCTTCTTCATTTTCTTTATTGTTAAATGCTTTCAGGGTCAGGAAGAAATCATTGAAGTGGGGAACAGGTCTCATCGATCTGGCTGAAAACTGGCTTGTGATATCAATTATCCGTATCATGTTTTCCCTGCTGAAGGCTGAACTGTCCCAGCTTGCGAGAAAGAAATTCAGGTTGGCTTTCTGTTCATCATTCAGGTTCGGGCCCATGAACAGCGTCAGTTCGTCCCTGTATTTTGCAGGATCACCTGTAAATGGTGATTTTACCTGAGAAAACAGGTCAGCCGGTAATATTATCCGGATTATTAAACTGAGAATTACCAGCTTCTTTAACATGATCCTGTAATTTAGTAAATAGATGCTTAAATTGCTTCTACAATAGCTGTAAAATCTTCCTTTTTAAGAGAAGCTCCTCCGATAAGTCCGCCGTCGACATCCGGTTTTGAAAAGATCTCCCTTGCATTTGAAGGTTTACAGCTCCCTCCATAAAGAATGGTCAGCTCTTCTGCACACTCTTTACCATACTTTTCCTGAACCAGACCGCGGATATACCAGTGCATCTCCTGGGCTTGTTCAGGTGTTGCAGTAAGCCCGGTTCCGATCGCCCATACGGGTTCATATGCAATAACTACTTTTTTCATTTCTTCTGCCGGGATTGTAAATAGTCCCTCCTCCAGCTGACGCTTAACGACTATGAAATGTTTCCCCTCTTCTCTCTCTCCCTTTACTTCACCACAGCAGAATATGACCTTTAAACCGCTGTTAAGGGCAAGGATTGTTTTCTTATTAAGAAGCCTGTCATCCTCATTATAATAAGTTCTCCTTTCAGAATGACCGATTATGACATATCCGGCACCTGTACTTTTGATCATCATTGCAGAGACTTCCCCTGTATAGGCTCCGGATGGTTCTGAAGCACAATTTTGCGCTCCCAGCGCCACTTTACCGTTTTTCACTATTTCCGAAATGCCGGGAAGGTGGATGAAAGGAGTGCATAAGACAATTTCCGCTTTCACCGAAGGCTTCTCCCTGAAATACTGGTCAATAAATTTAGCGAATTTTAGTCCTTCCTCCAGTTTCATATTCATTTTCCAGTTACCGGCGACAATTTTCTTTCTCATAAGATATTTTATTAAGATCTGAATTATTGTTTATTTATCAATTTGCTGAACTCTTCTTTTTTGGGAATATTTGCCCATGACCATTTCCCCAGTATAGTGCCTTCTTTCAATAGGATATAGCCCGGATTTGCCCTTATCATGGTTTTAAGGGTAGTTTCATCAGTGAAGCAGAAAGCGAGTCCGTTATCGAATTTTCTTACCTCATCTGCTCCTGAGGCTGTTAATATGTAAAAGTCAATCATATTTTCCATGCAATAATGTCCCATCTCAAATCCGTTTCTTAGTGATTCCGGATCAGCATCCTCAAGTTTCCTGGTGATCATCAGAATAGCAGGCTTTTCTGATGATAATATCTGCTTTGTAAGGTCCTCATTATTCATCGAGGTTATAATGAGATCATGGATCGGAGGCTGATAACCCTCTGAAACGAGAACCGATCTCTGATCAACAAATTTCCAGGTCGTATCATCAGCCGGGTAATTATCAAGGGTGAATTCCTTTCTCTGGCCATCTTTTTCATATATAAAGGTTGTTTCGTATTTATCACCCGGCTTGCCGTCAGGAATGATCATCTTATCAGGGATATACGTACCTGTTTTATATGGCAGGAAGTCAATGACAGGAAGATACCTTAGATTATATATATTAAAGGAGATAAAAAAAACAAGCATTATTGAAATGATCGCCCATTCCCGGCTGGTTCCGAGGTGAAGAATGATATTTTTCCTGGTGATAAAAAGAAATACTGCAGGAATCAGCAATATGATATTCTTGAAAAAGGTTTGCCAGTTTGTCAGATGTATTGCATCACCAAAGCAACCACAGTCCGAAACCGGATTTGTCAATGCAAGAATGAAAGTCAGAGGAGTGAATATCAGCATCATGATCATTACAATCCAGACTCCTGTTTTCTGCCGGATATTGAATAAAACGCAAAATCCTGCAATAAATTCAGTGGCACAAAGAATAACTGAGGATAAAAGGCTGATATGTTTCAGGAAATCAAGGTTAAATGCCTGGAAGTAATCCTGGAGCTTGTATGCGAATCCTGAAGGATCAATGGCTTTGACTGTTCCAGAAAAGATGAATACTATTCCGATTATTATTCTGCTCAGTATTCTTAACAGCTTCATCTCACAAAAGTTTTCTTTCAGTTAACATCCTGATAATCAGATCAAATATCCGTTCCGGTGACAGCATTTTTCCGTTAATGTCACTGCAATTTACTATGCAGAGGTGTTTATCTGTCGCAGCAATCTGGATATATATTTCCCTTACTTTCTTCTGGAATGCCAGAGACTCCTCGTGTATATCCTTAATTCCGTTAAGGTAATCCCTGTCTTCCCCCGTTCTTGACGATGATAGTTTTTTTTCAGTGAATGAGAATGGCACATCGAGGAAAATATTAAGATCGGGGAGAGGTATTCCGAAATGCCGGAATTCAAGATCCAGGATCCATTTCATAAGGTCGTCCCGGCCTCTTGAATCATCAATTTTGGCACACTGGTAGGCAATATTTGAATAGGTGTACCTGTCGAGAAGGACAATATTCCCTTTCTTCAGCCAGCCGTTTATAATATCTGAAGCATCTTTCCTGTCGCCGGCATAGAGCATGGCAACAAGCCAGGGGTCGACTTCATTAAGTGATCCGAACTCACCTCTCAAAAACCTTGCGATAAGCTCTCCGAAATAAGGTGCATCGGTCCGTGGAAAGTGAATATATTCACAGTTATATCCTTTCCGGGCAAAGAACTCCTTCAGTAATCTGATCTGTGTCGATTTGCCGGCTCCATCAAGTCCTTCAACTACAAAAAGCTTCATGTATAAATATTTACCTTCAGTACAAATGTAATAAGCCTTAAGCAAAGATGAAAACTAAAATTCATTAAAGCTGACTTTCCGGGGGTCATCCACATGTCTCTATATTTGTGATTCAGATTTTAGGAACTGTAATTAGTTGCCGTTTTTAATAATTTCGTTAATTTCGGAAATTAAATAAAATGAGGTGCTTGACAGGCCAAAATACATAAATGTTGCAGGGAAGCTGCTTGATCTGACTATTCCAAAAGTAATGGGGATACTTAACATTACTCCTGACTCATTTTATAAGGGAAGCAGGGTGACTGATGAAAAGGAGATCATCAGGATTGCAGCGGCGATGATTGAAGATGGTGCCGATATATTGGATATCGGGGGTTATTCCTCCCGTCCCGGTGCTGCAGTTGTTCCTCATGAAGAGGAGAAAAATCGGGTTCTTAAAGCTATAAGTCTGATACACAGTGAATTTCCTGATGCAATACTGTCAATTGACACTTTCAGGTCAGAAATAGCATATGAGGCAGTTACCGGTTGCGGAGCCCGCATTATCAATGATATTTCAGGTGGGGAGGCTGATAAAAAGATGTTCAGCGTAGTTCAGACTCTGAACGTACCATATATAATGATGCACATGAAAGGCAAGCCGGAAAATATGCAGAACAATCCGGTGTATGATGATGTTGTTGCAGATATTCTGAAATGGTTCGGAAATAAAATAGTATGGTTGCAGTCGGCAGGAGTAAAGGATATAATTCTTGATCCCGGATTCGGATTCGG
>CAZLCF010000285.1:0-3818 GCA_964557905.1 uncultured Rikenellaceae bacterium
CTTTTGATTCAGCATCATAATAATCTTCAAGTATATCTATGAAAGTTTGTTTGGGAGTGATCCTGTCCTCAGTCCACACTGAATTGGCGATCGTCATCAGCACGCGCTTATCTACTGTAAGAAGTGCTTCCATGAGATTCTTGTATGCGCTGTTGATCTCTTCAGGTGTGATTCCGCTCATTCTCAGGGCTGTAAGCATTGCATCACGTGTCGTTCCGTCTGCTCCGTTAAGAGTCATTGAAAGGGCACAGGAAATGCTCAGAGGCGAAATGATTATATTCACCTCCTTACCTGCATTTTCCACCACTTCCCTGAAAATATCAAAGGCAAATGAATTCTCTGATTCAATCAGGGAAATCTGGTTTGTTGTAAGTTCAATTTTGACAGGTTCTTCAGGTAACACTTCATCAGTGTTTTTGGCACACTTTATAAATAAAAGAGTGATGGATGAAAGAACCAATACAGCTTTTTTTATATTGTTTTTCATATACTTATCATTTAAAGACTAATGATATTACCGGTCCGGATTACTTCCTTTTTAATCCAAAAACTATGCCACTTTGCTATGTTTTTTCTTATGTTTTTTGGAAGTCTCTATGTAAGCTTTCAGATAAATCAAGGATACTACGACGAATCCCATACCAACTGTAAGCAGCATAAGAAAAACAAATACTGATGGTTGTTCATAATCCGGAAGAGGATGTGCCAGCCTGTAGATATATCCGGCGATAGTATATACGACCATCGTAATTGCTAATATCAGGCTGAAAATGATTGTGGTGCCGTCGAATATCCGGGTGGTTTTATAGAATTTTGTCTTTTTAAAACGGATGTACGAAGCCCTGGCATAAGCCCGGGCGCGTTGTTGTGATCTGTCCTGTCTGTATTTTCTCCAGTTATCCATTGCTTGCCGGTAAGCTTCATCATTGGCAGTGATCCTGTCATGATTGGCAATAAGAAATTCATAGGCTTCAGTGGCGATGATGAATTTATCTCTGGCATCGGGAGACGGATTAATATCAGGATGGTACAGGCGGGCTTTCTGCCTGTAGGCTTTCTTAATATCGTTAACCGATGAATTAAGCGGTATCCCCAGGATCTGATAATAGTCCGATAATGTCATTTATTCCGGAAGTCGGTCCAATGACAAAAGTAGTTATTTATTTCACTATCCCTGTGAAACCCATAAAGGCAAGTGCGAGAATACCGGCAATGACAAGGTTTATTGGAACGCCCGTCATGCCTTTTGGAATTTTAACGAGATCGAGCTGCTCCCTTATTCCTGCAAGTATTATTAGCGCAAGTACAAATCCAATGGCAGTGGAAGCGCCACAACAACACCGAACATCAGTTTCCTTGTTGTCTCTTTCCCGTGAGCGTGGGGTGAAGGTGAAACATTATATAGATTGCTCATTTACCTTTTATATAGATATAGTTATTTAACAACTCGTTCACGGGCCATTTTAATTACAGTTGTTTTACCAAGCCTGATATAATCAAGGAGAGGGCGCCCTGCAGGGCATATATAACTGCATGAGCCGCATTCCATACAGTCGGTTATCCTCTCTTTTTCTGCTCTTTCGAATAATCCTTTTTCGGAAAGTGTCATCAGCAGGTACGGTTCAAGGTTCATGGCGCATGCCTGGGTACATTTGGCGCACCTGATGCAGGGCCTTGATTCCATCCTAACAGATTCACCTGCCGGGAATAGAATGATACCGGAGGTTCCTTTTACCACCGGGACATCAGTGCTGCTGACAGCCTTGCCCTTCTTGCCAGTCCTCCCTTATCACAATTTGAACAGGCTACATATATTTTGCGGTCTTTCTTTGCCTTTCTTCGCAGCTCAATGATATGTCGCGGACAGGCTTTAACGCATGCCCTTACGCAATCTCCATAACTCAGGCAGCCATAGCTGCAATCTGTTTCTCCCAGATAGAGGTTATGCGCAATCCGGCAATCGGGAACACCATTATAATTTTAAGTATGCGGACAGAACTCGGGTGAACCGTTGCACAGGAGAACAGCAACAAGAGGTTCAACCGCAATAGTTTCTTTACCGAGAATCTTTGCAACCTCTCCCATAACTGTTGTACCGCCTACAGGACAATTCAAATCCTCAAGAGTCTCTGCCTTGACAAGCGCTTCTGCAAAATTGCGGCACCCTGCAAAACCGCACCCACCGCAATTTGCTGCAGGAAGAGCAGCCTGAACCTCATCAATCCTGGGATCTTCAAAGATCCTGAATTTCTGTGCGATAAAATAGAGCATTACTGCAAAAATCAGTGCAAGCAGACTCAAACTTATTGTCGTAATGGGAATCGTAAGACTCATTAATCAGACTTTAATTGTAAATGTAAATTTCTTATTTATCCGGTCACTGAAGAAACACAGCGTCAGGTAGTAAGGTATCAGTATTGCCAGCGCTCCAAGACCGACTATCAGTTCGGTAACCGAAAGCGATTCAAGGATTAATGGAAGAACATAGCCAAGAAAAACAGCTGAATAACCCGATGATTGCTTCATAAGGACCGTCACACTATCTCCGGGCACTACCTGAAAAATGCCTGGTATCTCAACGATTCTTTCTTCCCTTCCCGATAATGAGCAGATCCCTTCGGCATGGCATCCCGAGCATGCTGATGACGCGAGTATGCTTACTGTGACAGATTTATTATCTGATTTCTGCACAATACCTTCGTGCTCGATGCTTCCGAAATTATCTGACGTTGTTACCTGTACTCCGGAATTTAGAAATGCAAAATTAATATTACTGCATTAAGCAGATAATGTTTTTTATCAGCATTTCTGACGCTTTTATTATTTATTCTGGTTATAAATAAATCTTCTCAGCTTATATTGCTCCACGACTGACGTTTGCTGAATAAACGCGTCAGTCCGGCCTTGAGGATGAGATTCTGATCGTTTTCAAGAAGAGGATCCCTGGCAAGAATATCTTCAGCAATGTTCCTCACATATTCGATCAGCTGTCCGTCTTTTGCCAGATCTGCAATTTTAAGGTCAAAGGGGATCCCGCTTTGCATTGTTCCTTCGATATCGCCCGGGCCTCTGAGCTTCAGATCGGTTTCCGCAATCTCGAAGCCGTCATTGGTTCTAACCATGACCTCTATTCTTTTTGCAGCCTCTTTTGAGAGTTTTCTGGAGCTCATCAGTATGCAATATGACTGATCAGCGCCTCTGCCCACACGGCCTCTCAGCTGGTGGAGCTGCGAAAGCCCGAAGCGTTCAGCACTTTCTATCACCATCACGCTGGCATTAGGAATATCAACTCCTACCTCAATAACCGTTGTAGCAATAAGAATATGAGCATGTCCATTCCTGAAAAGCCTCATTGATTCTTCCTTGATTGCCGGTGTCATTCTCCCATGCACCACGCTTATGCAATATTTTGGGGGAGGAAATTCCCTTGATATTGTATCCCATCCGTCTTCAAGATCCTTGTAATCCATCTTCTCCGATTCCTGGATCAGCGGGTATACTATATAGATCTGGCGTCCTTCAGCGATCTGGCTTCGTAAAAAGCCGAATACCTTATTTCTCTCAGAGTCAAAATAATGCATGGTCCTTATCGGTATCCTTCCCGGCGGAAGCTCATCTATTACCGATACATCAAGGTCGCCGTAAAGGGTCATTGCAAGTGTTCTCGGTATAGGTGTAGCGGTCATTACCAGGATATGCGGAGGATTAAGACTTTTTTGCCATAGTCTGGCTCTTTGTTCCACTCCGAACCTGTGCTGCTCGTCAATAATTACCAGTCCCAGGTTGCCGAACCTGACATTTTCCTCGATAAGGGCATG
>CAZLCF010000286.1:0-3791 GCA_964557905.1 uncultured Rikenellaceae bacterium
AGATCGGAAAAGAACAGGCAAGGCGTGATGGCAAACCTGAAGCGATGCTTGAGAAAATCGCACAGGGGAAACTTGGCAAGTTCTATAAGGAGAGCACATTAATGAATCAGGAATTTATAAAGGATAACAAGCAGACTATAGGACAATATCTTAAATCCGTTGATAAGGATCTGACAGTGACTGCCTTTAAGAGATTCACCCTTAATCTCTAAACGTAAATTCATAATTCAATAAAAAGGTGGCGCCCGAAGGCGCCATTTTTTTTGTATGATTTCATGTACTCATCCCCCCTGCCCCCTTCTCTGCTGAAGCAGGAAGGGGGAGTATCTTATCTGTATATTACTGACTATATGTTATTTATCAATATTTTGTCCCCCTCTTTGCGAAGCAGAGAGGGGGATCAAGGGGGTGAGTACATGAAAAAAATAATTCTATCTTTACCATACAGAAACTATATTATGAAATATTCAAGGATACTATTGAAGCTTAGCGGTGAATCACTGGCCGGAAAGGGAAACCATGGAATAAATGAAACCGTTCTTGGGCAGTATGCAAAACAGGTCGTTGAGGTGGTAAATAATAAATGTGAGGTTTCCATTGTCATAGGAGGAGGGAATATCTTCCGTGGATTAAGCGGGACCAAATCGGGATTTGACAGGGTAAAAGGCGATCAGATGGGTATGCTGGCTACAGTAATTAACAGCCTTGCCCTGGAAAGTGCAATTAAGAAACTGGGAGGAAAAGCAACTGTATTCACTTCTATAAGAATGGAACCTGTTGGAGAACTTTATAACAGGGACAAAGTTGTTGAAGAAATGAAAAAAGGATCTGTATGCATCCTGTCAGGCGGAACAGGAAATCCGTTCTTTACAACTGACACAGCTTCAGCCCTCAGGGCAGTGGAAATCGGAGCAGATGTTCTTCTCAAAGGTACCAGGGTCGACGGTGTCTATACCTCCGACCCGGAAAAAGACCCGAAAGCCCGGAAATTCGATAAAATCTCTTTTGAGGAGGCTATAGCTCTCAGACTTAAAATTATGGATTCCACAGCCTTCACCATGTGCCGTGAAAATAACATGCCAATATTAGTTTTTGATATGAACAGGCCAGGTAATCTGATGAAAGTTGTAAACGGGGCAAAAACCGGAACCCTTATTTATAATTAAAAGGAAATTGCTTTTCCGTCTAATTTATTATTTTTGTTATTCTTGTGACATTTTGAACCAGTATTTTAACAGTGTACAAATCCAGATAACCTGATCTATATGAATGAAGAAGTTGAACTGATAATAGAAGAGACAAGGGACAGAATGGAAAAAGCCCTTGATCATCTTGAGCATGAACTTGCCAGACTTCGTGCAGGCAGATCAAATCCTGCCCTTCTGGATGGGATCACAGTTGACTATTACGGAGTCAACTCACCATTAGCCCAGGTTTCGAATATAAATACTCCTGATCCTAAAACGATCCTTATTCAGCCATGGGAAAAGACTATGCTGGGGACCATTGAAAAAGCCATAATGGCAGCCAATATAGGACTCACCCCGATGAACAACGGCGAGGTTATACGGATAAATATCCCTCCTCTTACCGAAGAAAGGCGGCATCAGCTTGTTAAACAGGTCAGAAATGAAGGCGAAACCGCCAAGATAAGTGTTCGTAATGCCAGAAAATGGGCAAATGATGAATTAAAACAACTTCTGAAAGACGGTCTTCCTGAAGACACTGAAAAAGACGCTGAAGAAAATATACAGGAACTAACAACCAACTATAACGCCAAAGTTGATAAGGTGATGGCTATGAAAGAAAAGGATGTTATGACGGTTTAAGTTTCAGCGTGTACTTCGCTGCCGTTTTCACAGCCCCTTCTGTAAATGCATCTTTATAAAATTCCTTGTTTATATAAGCCTTTGTCTGCGACAGATAAAACTCGCTTGCCGGGATCCCTGATGCGCCTGTCGGTATCACCGTAAGCGATTCATCCCAGTCTGCCGTATTGAAAATATGCCTTTCAGAAGCTCCGTGGTTTACAATAAATCCGGGTTCGAAAGAATACGGGCTTACTGTATGATCACTTCCTCCGACAGCGTATTCATCCGAATTAAAGCCAAATACTTTATCGAGAAGCGGGACAGCTGATCCCACAGGATGTTCAATGGTGATCTTATGAATATTACCCCATTTCCAGTTTGACTGGTCCTCACCAAATTGATTAGTAATAGACGCTATACAATCTTTGAAGCTTTTCAGAATTATATCATCAAGCGTTTCTTTTTCCTGAGTAGTTATATCATCAACCCATTCATCCGGACCCGTTTTAAGAATCCTGTATATATAGTAATCCGTTATAACATTGTAATCACTTGATACAGAAATGAAATTGTCAAAAAGTTCCTGCAGTTCATCAGAGAGAAGGTTCCTGATGAAACTTATCCTGAAGAATTCAAAAACTGAAGGTGCAACCAAATCTGCATTCATATCATAGTCCCACCCGGTAATAATGTTCAGTGCATCGGTTTCAGCTGAACTAAGATTATCTTTTCTGTCATTCACTCTCAGTATAAAAGGCGTCATTAAAGCAGCAAAATTGGAATGCTGGTCTGTTATCATTCTTTTAAAATCTTCCATATTGAAGATCTTCTTTTCATCCAGCATCTGTCTTATCCTGTTGATCCTGTAAGGAAGAGCAAAGGCTGAGCTTATATAATAGGGATATCCTTCAGCTACGGTTTTATTATTTGCTGAAGAAACATATCCTTTTTCAGGATTAAAGCTAGAGGGCAATTGTTCAAACGGGACATACCCTTTCCAATCAGATTCTTCGGTCTCACCATTCCTGATAAATGCCCCGTTACCTTTTCTTACTGGAATGCCGCCTCCAGTATTAAGTCCTATATTCCCATCCACATCGGCATAGGCAAAATTCTGGCTGACTGACCTGAATGTTTTAATAGCTGAACGGAAGTCGTCCCACCCTGAGGCTCTGTTAAGGAGGCAGACAGTCCGGAGTTCATCGCTGGCATCATAGCCTGACCATCTCATACTCAGAGCCGCGTCCATTATTTTTCTGTATCCTGATACAATCGGCCCCCTGTGAGTGTATTTAATAATAACCGAATCCCGCGTTCCTCCTTTTTTATTTATTATTTCTGTTTTCACTACCATATTTTTCCATTCTCCATTGAAAAAATACTGATTATCATTTTCAGGATTAATTTTTTCGGCAAAAAGGTCAACATCATCTACCATAAGATTTGTCACACCCCAGGCAATTTTCTCATTATGCCCGCAAACGATAAATGGCTGACCCGGGACAGCAACTCCTGTGACATTAAGTTTTCCGGGTATCACCTGATGCATTTGAAACCATATACCCGGAGAGCCAAAACTCAGATGCATATCGTTTGAAAGAATCGGTTTGCCGGTTTCGGTTTTTTTACCTGCAACAGCCCAGTTATTGCTTCCTGAAAATGAAATAACACCCAATGCTTTTAATTTATCCATCGACGAAATGAAATCATGGGCTTCTTTTAACAGAGTGTCATTTATCTTAAAATCCGGAAAAACAACTGGATTTTCAGTATTCCAGTCAGGAATAAGTTGAGCTGCCTTTTCAATCCCGATTTTTTGTGCCAGCCTGTAATAAAAAATCTCCTGTGTAAGATTATCCTTTGCCAGATCCCAGCCCATATATCCGATAATATTTGCAATATCCTCAAGTTTCCATGGATCAGGCTTATAGCCAAGAATCCTGAATTCCGGGGGGAGTTTTTTCCCTGCATCTTTTATAT
>CAZLCF010000287.1:0-3778 GCA_964557905.1 uncultured Rikenellaceae bacterium
ATTCAGTTATAAGTATACAGGGTGTTTTGATTTCCTCATCAGCAAAAACACTAACAAGATCTTCAGTTCCTATCTGCTTTGCCTCACTCATATAAATTATAAGGTCGGGTTTGTTTTTCTTATCCGATACCATTTTGCTCAGGTGTCCCGGATCAGAAGATAGGGTTATCTCATAACCTGCACTTTCAAGTGCGAGGGACAGAATACGGGATTCGTGCTTGTTTCCAGTAATAAACAATATCTTTCTGTTCTTCTCAGGAGTCACTGACAGTGGTGCATATCCCCTGGAAACAGGAAGATAGATATAAAATACGGAACCCTCGTTAATCTTGCTTGATACAAGTATCTCCCCTCCAATTTCAGAAACAATTCCATGTACGACTGACAAACCGAGTCCCGAACCTTTTCCGACCTCACGGGTGGTGAAGAAAGGTTCAAATATTCTTCTGAGCAATGAAGGATCCATCCCTTTTCCCATATCTTTGACAGTCACCAGTACATATTCATCTGCAACTATATCCTTGTTCAGCTCTTTCTGTACATTCTTACCATCGACCAGAGCCAGGCTTACCGAGATTATTCCAGGCCGTTCCTCCATTGATTGTATTGCATTGGTCATAAGGTTGAGGAACACCCTGAATAACTGAGTAGGATCAGCAAATACTGGAGTATTTTTAATACGAATATTGCTCTTTATTTTGATATAGGATGGGACGGCTGACCTCACGAAACCTATTGTCTCTTTCAGAACATCATATACATTTACGGAAACTTTTTCCTGTTCCACCTGTCTGCTGAATGTAAGTATCTGGTTTGTCAGGGACCGGGCCTTGGAGACAGCGACCCGTATTTTTGCGACATTCTCAGCAGATTGAGAAGATTTGGGAAGGTCGTTCTGCAGCAGCTCTGAATAACCCGATATTGTCGCAAGAATATTATTAAAATCATGCGCAATACCACCGGCAAGGGCACCAATGGTTTCAAGCTTCTGAGCCTGAAGCAGACGGTTTTCAAGCAAGAGTTCACGCGATGAATCCTCAAAAGAAAAATCAATAAATGAAGGATTTTCTGATTCATCAACTGTCATAAATGCACTGATCCGGCATACAATCTCATTGTTCTTGCATGTTTTAAGCGGAACTCTGCCAAACGATTTTGGTTTGTGGTCCATCAGCTGTTCAAGATGCATATCAAAAAGACCTTCTTCTGCATACCAATTCCGCAGGTTCATGTCGCAGATGGTACTTTCTTCATCACAATCCATAATTAAAAGGAATGCCCTGTTTGCATGGATCATCCTGCCGTCGGGGTTGCATCTCAGGAAACCAATCGGCAGGTTTGTTTCAAATCTTCTGAATTCCTCTTCTTTTTCTGAGGCATACTTTTCAGATAATTTCAGATCTGTTATATCAAATGTCTCGGCAAGAAGATGGGTTATCTCACCCGATTCAACAGGAAATGGACGGAAAACAACTTCAAAAAACCTTTTACCTGCCTGCGGAGTAGTAAAAGAAGCTTCATATCTCACTGTTGCACCGGCAAAACACTTATCAATATTTTGTTTAATCCTGTTCTTAAAGGTATCGTGACCCCAAACATCCCCGAGTGATTTTCCTATAATGGATTCTGCCAATCCTTTGTGAGCGTCGCAAAATGCTGTATTGACTTTCTCATAAACATAATTCCTGTTTATAATACTTATCATTGACCTGGAATTGTTGACTATATGATCTGAA
This sequence comes from uncultured Rikenellaceae bacterium, assembly GCA_964557905.1. Classification (GTDB taxonomy): domain Bacteria; phylum Bacteroidota; class Bacteroidia; order Bacteroidales; family VadinHA17; genus LD21. The sequence continues at coordinate 1,737 of CAZLCF010000287.1, forward strand.
AAGTACTTTTCCCTTGCAAGAAACCTTGTGTAATCGTCCTGCCCGGATATGTCACCATCGTGTTTCACTTTCTTTAGTTTAATAATTATCAGACTTTTATATCATACAGTCTGTTTAACTTGTATCAAGGTTAAAAGCTTTTTTAAAGTCTTTCAGAACAGGATATTTTGCCTGAAGGTAATTATATTTCTGTTCATCAGTATAGGGCAATTCATTTGTCTCAGAAAGATCAACGGAAGTCTCAATATCTAACTCCGAAACCAGGAATTTATTTTCAAGGAAACCGATCAGCTTTGGTTTATAATTCTGGATGAAAATGTCTTTCTGGGCTGCGTTGCTTAAATGAATCCTTATGGTATGTTCGTCTTCCACTTCCGGGTGAATTGATTTGAACATGCTTACGATTCTTGTTCCTTCTCCCTTCAGGCTGTCAATAAATTCCTGCCAGGCTGAAGTGAAAGCGCCGCTGGTAAATACCATTTTTTGCCCTGAGGAATCTTTTTTCTCATTTTGACTTGAAGTCTCTGCTGGATTATTATCAGATTTCTCTTTATCTGAGATTACTTCCTTTATTGAAAATGTTCTGGGAGATTTCTCAATAACCGGAATATGTCTGCCTGAAGATAAATTCTTTCCAGAGGAATAATTCTTCTCCTGCTCTTCTGCCTGCCGTATAATTTCCGATTTTGACGGAAGAGGTACCGTTCCGTTCAGCTGTTTTTCGTCAGGCTTTTTTTTTTCGCCTGCCTCTCTGGATTCTTCCATGATCCGGCATAAACGGATAAGAGCAAGCTCAACATGAAGCCGTGGATTCTTGCTGCTTTTGTAGGAAAGATCGCACGAGCTTTCTGTTTCCAGGGCTTTATAAAGGAAATCAACAGAACATCTTCCCGTTTGCTGAAGGTATCTTTGCTTCACGGCAGGAGTTGCTTCCAGGAGACGAATCGTAGACTCATCCTTGCTGACTAGAAGGTCGCGGAGGTGACTGCTCAGACCGGAAACGAAATTATGTCCGTCAAATCCTTTTTCAAGGATCTCATTAAAAGTCATTAAAACCGATGATACATCGCCCTGCAGAGCCGCCTCAACACTTTTAAAATAATACTCATAGTCGAGGACATTAAGATTATCAATTACATCCTTATATACTATTTTCTTCCCGCACAGGCTCACTATCTGGTCAAAAATTGAGAGAGCATCCCTTAATGCGCCGTCTGCTTTCTGAGCAATGATGTGAAGCGCCTCTTCCTCGATAGTAACTGATTCATTTTTTGCAACATACTGAAGCCTTCCGACAATATCCTCAATCCTGATCCTGTTAAAATCAAAGATCTGGCAGCGCGAAAGAATAGTGGGAATAATCTTATGCTTCTCGGTTGTCGCAAGTATAAAAATCGCATGCGAAGGTGGTTCTTCAAGAGTCTTCAGAAATGCATTGAAAGCTGAAGATGAGAGCATATGAACTTCATCAATTATATATATGCTGTATTTTCCTATTTGCGGAGGTATCCTCACCTGGTCATTCAGGCTCCTGATATCTTCAACCTTATTGTTGGATGCAGCATCCAGCTCATGAATATTAAAGGATCTTAACGTATTAAATGATAAGCATGATTCGCATTTATCGCATGCTTCCGCATTATCTTTAAGATTGATGCAGTTAATGGTCTTGGCAAATATCCTGGCACAGGTTGTCTTGCCTACTCCTCTTGGCCCACAGAAAAGATAAGCCTGTGTAAGATGTTTGTTCCTTATTGCGTTTTTCAGCGTATTGGTTATGCTATCCTGCCCGACAACCATATCGAAGGTTGCAGGACGGTATTTCCTGGCTGAAACGATGAAATTTTCCATAAATTATTGACTCCGGGATTCCTGAATAATTGTAATACAAATATAGTCAAAAAGCCATCTGATGAGATTAGTGTTGATAATTAAAGGACAATTGACAGGGCTGTGCGAGATGAATCGTCATCCGGATGGAAAATGAATAATTTTCTGTTTATTAATTTTTGTTTAAATGAAAATAATTGTACTTTTGCGAG
>CAZLCF010000288.1:0-3768 GCA_964557905.1 uncultured Rikenellaceae bacterium
GAGTGGTAATTTAGTTCCTGTAGCCCGAGGCCTGACGCCCGTCGCCTTTGATTCTTCAGCCTGAATCTGCCATTTTAATCCTTAAAGCAACCTTTTTCTAAGTTTATTCATCAATCTTATACCTGAATTATGGGTTTTAAGACAATTTTTTTATATTTTTATACTCTTAAAGGTAAGTAAACCTTGTCTGAGATTAAAAATATCATCAACGGTTGTCTTAAAGGTAACAGAAGAGATCAGGAGCTTCTGTACAGGCGTCATGCAGCCAAGCTGTATGCTGTGTGCCTCCAGTATTCAGGCAACGATGAAGAGGCGAGGGATATTTTGCAGGAAGGGTTTATAAAGATCTTTGAAAATCTTGCTTATTACAAGCATGAGGGTTCCTTTGAAGGCTGGATCCGAAGGATTATGGTCAATACGGCACTGGAGAAGTACAGGTCAAGGCATAACCTTTACAGGATTGATGATATTGACGACATCCCGGAACCGGATGCAGACCCGGATAATGAGGATTATTCAGGTCTTGAAGCTGTTGACCTTATCGAAATAATCAGGGAGCTGCCGCCAAAATACAGGATGGTATTCAACCTTTTCGCAATTGAAGGATATTCACACAAAGAGATCAGCAAAATGGTGAATATATCGGAGGGAACCTCAAAGTCGAACCTATCCCGGGCAAGAATGATTCTTCAGAGGAGGGTAGGATCATATACAGGACTAAAGAAGAAGTTATTGAATGGATGACAGAGGGGTAAATATTGATATTGTTTTCAGGAACGGACTGAAAGACTACGAAGTGCTTCCACCGCAGGATGTATGGAATAATATACACCCTGTTATCAGGAAGAAACAGAGACCGGTTATTATATTTAGGGCTGCAGCTGTGATAGCTGTCGTATTGTCAATGAGTTTCCTGGCATACAGATTCAGCAGGGATATCTCAGCAGATCTCGAAAATCCGGTTGTTGCACTTAATCCGGAATCAGTATCCCCTTCACCGGAAATCACTGCAGCAATTCTGCCTGGTGACGCAACTTCACAGAACCAGAGGCAAAATTACCATGCATCCGTTCTTGGAAATGAAATAGTCAAACCAGTTGCAACAAACAATATTATTGCCACAGTACAGGATTTAGTGAAAACATCAGATACGGATGATTTAAAAGACAATACAAGTGTTTTAACAGGTCTGACAGCGTTAAATTATGGCGGAAACAGTTACATAGATTTCAAAGAAGAGAATGTACTGGATGCCCCGGATAATACAAGCAGAAAGGGACCCAACAGATGGACAATATCTGCATTGATCTCACCTACATACCAATCACAGTTCTCTTCAGGTGAAAATGAAGCTATCTCTCAGGTGATGGCTTCAGAACAGACTGTTGTATCCTATTCCGGTGGATTGGCATTATCATATAAGATCAATAAAAGATTCAGTATACAATCAGGTCTTTACTATTCCTCGATCGGGAAAGAACTTTCAGGTATTTCAGCTTACAGCGGTTTTGAAGAACACTTCTACACAAAAGGGAGCCCTAATTTCAAGGTACTTACCTCTAACGGAACTGTCCTGACCAGCAATAATGATATCTTTCTCATCGATGGTATATCGAGTGATAGGATTCAGACAAGCTACAATAACAATGTATTTGACCCGGTAAAATCATCTCTTACGTACCTTGATAATTCACTCCGGCAGAACTTCAGCTATCTTGAACTACCGGTAATCTTTAGATATAAAATTATTGACAAAACGCTGGATTTAAACATTATAGGAGGATTATCATCAAACCTGCTGGTTAATAATTCAGTTTATGCTTCATCAAATGGCAGCAGGCACCAGGTCGGAACGACCGAAGGTTTGAATCTTATCACTTTCAGCAGTTCCCTCGGGATGGGAATGGAATACAACTTCTCGAATAACCTTTCACTGAACCTCGAACCCACATTCAGATATTACATAAATCCTTTCAATGATATACCAGGGCTGAATATCCATCCTTATTCATTCGGTGTCTTCTCCGGTATTTCCTACAAGTTCTGAACAATCCCAAACCGGATTTAATTTCTTTTTCATTTTAGGATATCCTGAAATTATTTATCAGGTATAAAAACATTACCTTTGCACTTTATTTCCAAACACCCTGGTTATTATGAAATATTTGAACAGGAAAACAATACTTGTTGCTTCTATTCTGACTGTCACAGTTATCATTATACTTTCGGTCACCCAGAGTTTTAAGGAATCCCGAAATTCCTCAAAACTGAAGGTTTTATCTGATACCGTATATTCAAATAAGCCTTATAAGCTGCCTGAAAATGTAACCTTTGCAGGCGAAAAGATGCCGCTTGAGAATTTTGACACAAAAGAAAGTCTTGAACGTGAATTACTTACAAGTGCATACCGCCACTCTTCAACGATACTTATTATTAAAAGAGCAAACCGTTATCTCCCGGTCATAGAGAAAATACTAAGGAAGAATGATATCCCTGATGATTTCAAATACCTGGCTGCAGCTGAAAGCGAGTACAGCAATATAGTCTCACCTGCAGGTGCATCAGGCTTCTGGCAAATAATGCAGGCAACGGGTATAGAGCAGGGCATGGAGATCAATTCAGTGGTTGATGAACGTTTTGATGTTGAGAAATCAACACAATTTGCATGTGATTATTTCAGGAAGTCGTATGAGAGATACGGAAACTGGACACTTGCAGCCGCATCATATAATGGCGGGAGAGCTGCCATCGATGAACAAATTGAAATTCAGAAACAAAATAACTATTACGATCTCCTTCTTGCGGAAGAGACTGCCCGTTACATTTTCCGGGCTGTTGCTTATAAACTCGTCATTCCTGATCCCGAAAACTACGGATTCATAATTGAGAAGGATGAACTGTATCCCGAACTGAAATACCACGAAGTAAAAGTCGATACTGCAATAACAAGCTTCTCCAGGTTTGCTGAGCAGTTCGGAACAAATTATAAGCTGTTGAAATTTCTGAATCCATGGCTCAGGAAGCCTTACCTGACACCAAAACCAAATAAAGAATATAGAATAAAGATCCCGGCAGAAGGAATGAGAAATATTGAAAAGCCGGAACCTGAAAGCTGACAAGATCACGGTGGAGGGTTAAGATGAGTGAAGAAATAAGAGTCCTCGGAGCAAGGGTCCATAATCTTAAGGATATAGATGTTATTATCCCGCGGAACAAGCTGGTGGTTATTACCGGACTCAGCGGGAGCGGGAAATCATCTCTGGCTTTTGATACAATATACGCGGAAGGACAGCGCCGTTACATGGAAACCCTCTCTGCCTATGCACGACAGTTCCTTGGCGGAATGGAACGCCCTGATGTTGACAAAATAACAGGATTAAGTCCGGTTATTTCCATCGAACAAAAAACAACAAATAAAAATCCCCGCTCCACAGTTGGCACAATTACGGAAATTTATGATTTTCTGAGGTTATTGTATGCCAGAGCTGCTGAAGCATATTCATATACTTCAGGCGAAAAAATGGTTAAATATACTGATGATCAGATTATTGACCTGGTAAAGGATCGTTTTGCAGGTAAAAAGGTATATTTCCTGGCGCCTCTAGTTAAAGGGCGAAAAGGACATTATAAGGAACTGTTTGAACAATTAAGAAGAAAAGGCTTTTTAAATGTCCGTATTAATAATGAAATAAGGGAACTCCAGCCAGGAATGAAGCTGGATCGTTATAAGACTCATTTTATTGAGCTTGTCATTGATAAATTCAGGGT
>CAZLCF010000289.1:0-3750 GCA_964557905.1 uncultured Rikenellaceae bacterium
TATCCAAGGAAGGCGATATTATAGGTCTGGAAGATGATTATAATGTATTTGGAGGCGATAGTAATTTGTTTAAAGAAAATTTGCAGAAATTTATTACTTCAAGTTTCAAGGATACAAAGTCAGACAATTTAATTTCAATTAAATATCATAACTATGATGGATTGGAAATCTGCCAAATAGAAATTAGTAAATCAGATGAACCTGTATTTTGTAACCTGAAGGATGAGTATGGCATGTCAAAAGAAGCGTTTTGCGTTCGAAATGGAAATAATACTGACGAATTGCCAAAAGATAGATCATTAAATTACATCCGACAAAGATTTGAAGTGTTTAAATAAACAAAGTCGTAAAAGACAATCCTTTAAAAAGTAAAATCATGAGCATACTGTCAGCAATTCCAATAAGGGAGCCGTGGATTGATATGATCCTGGCCGGTGTGAAAAAATGGGAAATCAGGTCGAAATTCACCAAGAAAATTGGTCCGGTTGCACTTATCAGGGCAGGATCCGGCACTGTTGTTGCTACTGCCACACTTGCTGAAGTTATCCAACTTACTACGGAGCTGGCTTATAAAAATGTTGCAATAATGGGTTTTAGACCTTTAACCAAAAGAGAAGCGAAAGATCTTGAGGGGCAATATGCATGGGTTCTGAAAGATGTCGTAAAGTTTAAAAATCCTGTCCCTTACAAGCATCCTTCTGGTGCAGTGACATGGGTGACATTGGATGAACCTACAACAAAGAAGGTACTGGAGGAAGCGAATCGTTCAAGAAAATAAGAGCGACGACAGCAATCTCTCTTCTTCAACACCTCCGGCGTTGCATAGCTGTTTGTGCCATCTGCCGCAGACGTAACTGCGGTTATTGGATTTTGACGCCTCCGGCGTCTCTGTAATTTATATCCTGTTATATTTCCTGTATTTCAGATACGCCACCACACTTAAGCCAACAAGCACTATAACAGCCACATAAACAAATCCGGGTACCGGAACAGGATCTCCGGATGCATAAGAATGAAGCCCCGACAAATAATAATTTACACCGAAATACGTCATCAGCACCGAGGCGAAAGCAAAGAGAGACAATAGATTAAAGGTATAGATATCTTTTAGCCCAGGTATCAGCCGTGAATGCGTGACAAAGGCATAGACAATTATCGTTATCAGTGACCACGTCTCCTTGGGATCCCACCCCCAGTACCTTCCCCAAGATTCATTAGCCCATACAGCTCCAAGAAAAGTCCCTATCGTAATAAAATATAATCCGAGAGTAAGGGTTTTATAATTTATTACCGTCAGCTCATCAATAGTATTGGATATTCTCTCACAGTTTTTATTGCTTGAAAGCGACATGAGAATCAGGTTAATAATTCCGAGAATTGCCCCCAGTCCAAGGAATCCGTAGCTTCCTGTTATTACCGATACATGCAGTGTCAGCCAGTATGACTGAAGGACGGGAACCAGGCTTGTTATCTCAGGGTCCATAAAGCTTAAATGAGCCACCATGAGCGTCATTCCTGCCAGGACAGCAGTCGCAGAAAGAGCAAAGACAGATTTCCGGCTGAAAATAAATCCTGCCAGAAGTGTAACCCATGATATGAATATCATTGATTCATAACCGTTACTCATTGGCGAATGTCCTGAAATATACCATCTCAGGCCAAGTCCGAAAGTGTGAAGGAGGAAACCTGTAAAAAGAAGCCAGCTTAGGACCTTTATGAACCGGACATTCTCATTCCTGCCTCTTATAACAATGATAATCAGGACTATAAGCATTAAAAATCCAGTTGTGGCATAAAAGGGGAACAGCTGTTCAAAAATGCCCATCCTGTAATAAAGTATCTCTGCTTTTATTTTAAACCCTGATGGAAGAGAATACCCTGCAAACTTGTTCTGATAACCGCTTATCGATTCTGATAACTGTTTTGCTTTCGCATAGTCATTTGACTGCAATGCTTCTTCAAACAAGGGTAAAATACTACTCAGGTAAACTGAATCTTCCCTGCTAATAGCTATTTTAATTGCCTCTTCAGGCGAACCCCAGTTTTGCGTTCCATCCTTCAGAGGAAATATTTTCAAAAAATCGCCCCGGTAGATCATGTAAATGATGTTCACCCTTTCATCAACCTTCATTATTTCCTTATCCTTTTTATTTCTTTTACCGGGCGATTTCATATAAGCAGCATCTACTTCTTCCGATAGTTTATAGACCCCTCTCCCTTTTATATCAACCAGGTCAGAAAAAGATGCCAGGTTGCCGTTAATACCCAGATTTTTCTGCAAGTCTTTATTCGACACCCTGATCAACGGAACATTCTGCCAGTTATCAAAACCGTAATAGAGCCCGAGGAAGACCTGCATTGATGTGTATTCTTCAAATTTATTTTCCCGGGTTACTTTACGTAATATGTCATTGCTTAATGCAAATAAAGGTTTTGTCCTGCCTTTCTGATCCTGGATAAGCACTTTTCCTAACTCTGCTGAGCTTCCCTTGCCTGGTACAAATTTCTGACCATAAGATGCGGTAAGTCCTGAAACTATCAGGAAAAAGGAAATTGCTGCCGCTCCCTTACGTAAATAGGAATTCCATGAAGTTGCCCTAATATTCCTGAATGATGAGGTTTTAATTAAAAGTGAAAGGATGATAAAAAGGAACAACAATGCATAACCCGTATAAGTCACTATCATCCCGGCCATATCATGGTTTACCGAAAGGATGGTCCCCTTTTCATCCTCATCAAAAGATGACTGGTAAAACCTGAATCCTCTGTACTTAAGGATATTATTCATGAAAATCACGAAAGGCTTTTCTGTACTCCCTGCCTCGTCAATTACTGTCACATCACTCTTATAACCTGAAGGGCTTGCAGAGCCCGGGTAACGTTCAAGGATAAAGTCATTTAGCCTGATCTTAAAGGGAAGTTCTGTTATTTTTGATCCGTAAGTAATTTTAAATTCCCTGCCGCTCATAATGCATGAGGCCTCTGAAATATATTCTGCCTGATGGTTCCACAGATAGATTGTCTGTGATTCATTTCCGTCAGAAAGATTAAAGACAAAGGCATTCTGTCCTGTATCCTGCTGGTCAGGATCCATAGCTTTTGGTCCAACCACACCGGCAACCGATAATGCCCTTGGCACTATCCTGATATCCTGTACTGTAATTATTTGCATGGGCTTCAGAGCCATTTCTTTCCCGTGTTCTGATATACTGGATTCCTGACTCATCATGCTCCTCTGGCTGAGTTCACACCTTGATGTGATAAAGAAATTTCCCGAGTCAGTTCTTATTTCTATATCCTTCTCATCCGGGCTTTCAAATCCGATTGAAATATCATATAACGTTTTTGATTCTCCTTTTCTCAGTATCAATGTCGTACCCGCTGTCATTTCTTTTGTCACAAGCAATGAAATAACCGGTTGTCCATCAGGATTATCTGTAATAGTTTCAATGGCATTGGGGATGATATGCGACAGAACAAGCTCATAATCCCTGTTCCCATCATTGATCTTCCTGCTGTATTTCCGAGATGATAAAGAGGCTATGTTATACAACCTGGAGTCTTCTGCAACGATTTCACCGCTCTCATTCATTACTGAGCAGCTCAAATATTTTTCATTTGAAAAACAGATGTTTTTCGCATTTCCTTCCCTGATATGAATCGTGCCTTCCCATCCGGAATATCTTGTAATTCCTGCTCCGATGATCATCAGGACAAATGAAAGATGAAAAAGGGCAACAGGCAGTTTGT
>CAZLCF010000290.1:0-3695 GCA_964557905.1 uncultured Rikenellaceae bacterium
AGGGGAAACCCATTGCCGAACAGGAAATCGGGAAACAGCTCCTTCTGGAAACAGTATCCTATGCCGAATCATCGGTTTGCCGCAGAAAACTTCTTCTCCATTATTTTGGAGAAGAGTATCCTAAGGAAAACTGTGAAGCCTGTGACAACTGCCTCCATCCAAAAGCACAATTTGAGGGCAGCGAATCAGTGGTGAACGTACTGGAAACAATACTGGCCGTAAAAGAGAAATTCAAAGCCGATCATATAGCAAATATCCTGTCAGGGAAAGTGACCTCATCCATAAAATCTTACAAGCATCATAAGCTTGAGTTCTTCGGTATAGGAGAAGAAAAGGATGAAAAATACTGGAATATGGTCATCAGACAGGCATTGATCGCAAAATTTCTTACAAAGGATATTGAGAACTATGGCCTGTTAAAGGTAACCGAGAGCGGAATGGATTTCCTTAAGGAACCTGTCTCATTCATGCTTGCCGAAGATCACGATTATGCTGACACTACTGATGAGGAAAACGCCTTTGGAGCTAAGACGGCAGCTGTTGATGAAGAGCTTTTCAGCATCCTCAAGGATCTTCGAAAGAAAATATCAAAGCAGAAGGACGTCCCTCCCTTTGTAATATTCCAGGATCCATCGCTCGAAGATATGGCCATTCAATATCCTGTAACTATTGATGAGCTTCAGAACATTTCGGGAGTAGGCGCCGGCAAAGCTCAGCGATATGGTTCCGAATTCGTTGAGATAATCAAGAAATATGTTGAGGAAAAAGAAATAATAAGACCGCTCGACATGGTTGTCAAATCAGTCGTGAATAAATCAGGTATAAAGGTCTATATTATTCAGAGCATTGATATGAAACGGCCACTCGAGGATATTGCCGAAGCAAGAGGACTTGAGATGAATGAGCTGATATCGGAGATTGAAGCAATTGTTAACTCAGGGACCCGTTTAAATCTCGATTATTATATTGACACCATGATTGATGAGGATAGACAGCATGACATTTATTTATATTTCAGGGAGGAGGCTGAATCAGATTCACTGGAAGATGCAATTAAAGAGCTGGGTAGTGAATTTGAAGAAGAAGAAATAAGGCTTGTCAGGATCAAATTCCTTTCGGAGATGGGGAATTAAAAGGCACAAGGGCGAATTGATTATTGATCAATTGATTGTAAATAGTTGTTTTTTGTGAACAGGTAGCAGATCGACAGCGAAATAATATAAAAGGGATAGATAAACTGTCCGGGAAGAAAGAACCAAAGGAGGTTCTTTTTTTTATAACGTCCGGCTCTGTTTTGCAGGACCAGAAGATCAGGGATTGATTTAAGGAAGAATCCTGTAAGGTAAATCAGCAGGTAGACCTGATTAAATAGTCCTGCGATCAGTAGTGACACCTGCAGTAAAATTGTAATAAATGTTACAATTGCCAGCAACTGCGTATACCTGTCTTTATAAGCCCCCGCTTTTGAGATCCATCGTGCCCTCTGTTTTAAAAATGAACTAATTGTTTGTGCGGATTGGGTTTTTGCAGTTGCATCTTCCGACTCAAGCCATAATATTTTACCTGATTCCTTCTTAATGCTGTGAAGAAGAAATACATCATCACCGGAGATCAATTCATAATGAAGGCTTTCGGAGTGTTTAAGATAGGAATTTTTAGTAAAAGCAAGGTTAGCTCCATTGCACATAACCGGGTTGCCGGCAGCTGCAGTTCCTGCTGTGACACCCTGAAGGCTGAGAAACTCAAGTTCCTGGAACCTCCGCAAAAAACCTCTGCCGCCCTCCATGTTAACCGGACATATGGCCATTTCAGGATTATTTTCACCAAGAAATGATGCGATAGTTTTTAACCACTCTTTCCCGATACGGCAATCAGCATCGGTAGTGACAACAAGCGAACCCCGACATGCTTCTACACCTGTTTTTATTGCGTTTTTCTTTCCGCTGCCGTCGTTTCTTAACACCTTCAGGTTTTTAATCTCACTGAATACGGCTGCAGTTTCAAATGTGCGGTCTGAAGAATTATCATCAACAATAATCAGCTCAAACAGATCACGTTTGTATGTCTGGGCAGCAATATCAGACATAAGCGCGGGAATATTTTTTTCTTCATTCCGGCAGGCAACTATTACTGATACAAATATTTCTGGCGTAGTGCCGGGCTGGTATAGTCTTATTCTTACCAGTCCTGCATATACCTTCAGGAGTAGATATATGTAAGGTATAAGAATTATAAGAAAAAGCCACTGCATCGCTTATTTCCTCATCCATTCATAAAAAGAATAGTGCTCGGAGCTCATTCCAAGCGCTTCATATGTCTTTTGTGCAGGTATATTTTTTGTTTCAACATAAAGCCTCAGCCCGGCAATGTCCTTCTCCTCAGCCAGATGCCTGATATGATTGTACATTTTCCTGAAAACACCCTGCCGGCGGAGTTCCGGCACTACATAAACCGACTGGAACCACCATACGTAGCAGTTCCGCCAGTCGCTCCATTCATAGGTAATAAGAAGCGAAGCAATCACCCTGCCGGCACTTTCCGCAACATAGTATTGACCTCGTGACTGATCTTGAAATACCGCACTTACTCCTTTTTTGACAATTTCTTGATCAAGTGCCATCTCTTCAGTTTCCCAGGCCATTTTAAGCTGAAAGTCAATTATTGATGGTGTGTCGGACAAAATTGCTTTACGGATAGTTATCATATATTGGATATTTTAAATTATCGACCTCCCGTTTTCACACCCTCTTATTTGTATTCATCCCAGCTCTTGATCGCCAGGTCCTTTTCGCTCATCCTGCAAAAGGCCAGTATGAAAGCACTGGCAAGCCGGGCATTAGTAAGCAAAGGAATGTTATAATCAATGGCGCTTCGTCTTATTGAATAATCATTATTAAGCTCCGAAGCGCTGAGATCTTTCGGGATATTTACAACAAGATCCACTTCACGTGTACGGATAAGTTCTATGGTATTGGGCGATTTTTCCTCATCGGGCCAGTAAGCCACATGGGCTTCAACACCTGCATTTTCAAGGAACTGCTGTGTGCCTCTTGTGGCATAGAGCTTATGTCCTTTAGCCCTGAGAGCTTTAGCACTGTTAAGGAGTTCAACTTTTGATCTTGCAGGACCCGTTGAAAGAAGGATGCTTTTTTCAGGTACCCTGTACCCGACCGAAAACATTGCCTTCAATATGGCTTCATAGAAGCCTTCTCCTATGCATCCAACCTCGCCTGTTGACGCCATATCCACTCCAAGCACCGGATCGGCCTTGGCTAGACGTGAGAAACTGAACTGCGGCGCTTTCACCCCTACATAATCCAGTTCAAATACCGATTTATGGGGTTTTTCTGCAGGGATCCCGAGCATCACTTTTGTTGCAAGCTCTATTAAATTGGATTTCAGTACTTTGCTTACAAATGGCATGCTCCGGCTTGCCCTGAGGTTACATTCAATAACTTTTATATCATTGTCCCTTGCAAGAAACTGGATATTGAAAGGGCCTGAAATATCAAGTTCCCTTGCAATTTGCCTCGAAATCCGTTTAATGCGTCTGACAGTTTCGAAATAGATCTTCTGGGGAGGGAATACTATCGTGGCATCACCTGAATGGACACCGGCGAATTCGACGTGTTCGCTTATTGCATAGGCCAGTATTTCGCCGTTTCTGGCAACTGCATCTATTTCAATCTCTTTGG
>CAZLCF010000291.1:0-3648 GCA_964557905.1 uncultured Rikenellaceae bacterium
GATGGTTTTCTGCTTAACGGAAAAAGAGTTGAAATAAAAGGTGTATGCAACCATCATGATCTGGGAGCCCTTGGCTCTGCTTTTAATATACGGGCAGCTGGGCGTCAGCTCGAAATACTGAAGGAAATGGGGTGTAATGCTGTCAGGACAAGCCATAACCCTCCTGCTCCCGAATTGCTTGATCTATGTGACAGGATGGGCTTCCTTGTTGAAGATGAAGCATTCGACGCATGGAAAACTCAAAAGAAACCAAAAGATTATAATAAATTATTCTATGCCTGGCACGAAGAAGATCTGAGAGCTCTCGTTCGCCGTGATCGTAATCATCCTTCAGTATTCATCTGGAGCATTGGGAATGAGGTAAATGATCAGAATAATCCGGCTATGGCTTTAAGCCTGAGAACAATTGTTAAATCGGAAGATGATACCCGCCCTGTTACATCTGGATGCAATTGGGATTATTCAGGTACAAACGGTTTCCAGAAAACTCTTGATGTATTCGGCATTAATTACCGGCTCTACAGGTATGATGCATTCTTCAAGCTGAAGGATAATGAAAACCTTCCTTTTCATTCAAGTGAGTCGGCATCAGTTGTTAGCTCGAGGGGTGAATATTTCTTCCCGGTGGTACAGGGAGATCTTGAAAATAATCTTCCCGGTAAAGGTATCTTTCAGATATCCTCATATGATCTGGCTTATCCCGGGTGGGCAACAACCGCTGACCAGCAATGGGAGATGATTGATAAGTACCCCGGAACATTCGGGGAGTTTGTCTGGACAGGTTTCGATTACCTTGGTGAGCCTACGCCATACTATGATTTAAGCGGTATGAGGCCAGGATCAGAGTGGTATGACCTGTTAAAAAAGATGCTTGATAAACAAGGTGTTAAAGAAGTGCCATCGCGAAGCAGCTATTTTGGCATTCTCGACCTTGCAGGTTTTAAGAAGGACAGGTTCTGGCTGTACCAGTCAAAATGGAGACCTGACCTGCCGATGGCACATATCCTCCCCCACTGGAACTGGCCGGAAAGAAAAGGTCTTGTGACACCTGTTCATGTATATACCTCAGGTGATGAAGCCGAGCTTTTCCTCAACGGGAAATCTTTGGGAAAGAAAAAGAAGGGAGAGTTTGAATACAGGCTGCGCTGGGATGATGTGGTCTATCAGCCGGGAGAGCTGAAAGTTCTGGCATACAAGGATGGGGGAAAATGGGCTGAGGATGTCATGAAAACAACAGGCAAGGCATATCAGCTTTCAATGTCGGCTGACCGTCCGGCTGTTATTGCCGACGGGAAGGATCTTATTTATATTACTGTCAGAATTGAAGATAAGGAGAAGCTTCTGGTACCGCGCAGCAGTAACCTGCTTAATTTCAGCATTGAAGGACCCGGCAAAATTGTTGCGACAGATAACGGCGATGCGACCAGCCATGAATCATTCCAGGCTAAATCCAAAAAGGCTTATAATGGGATGTGCCTTGTAATTGTTTCAGCAGAAAAAGGAGCTAAAGGAACTATAACTGTTAAAGGAGAATCAAAAGGATTGAAGGCCAGCAGTGTTATTATAAATATTAAGAAGTAAGAATTTTTAACCACGGAGTAACACAGGGTAAAAACGGAGTTACACGGTTTTTAACAGTGTTACTCCGCTATACTCCGTGCAACTCCGTGGTTATTTTTTTTGACTTTTATCTTTTGCCTTTTGTCTTTTATCTTTATATGGCATGTTAAAAAAAATACCTCATACATATGTAATTGTTTTCAGCATCATTGTGCTTTCAGCGATGCTGACATGGTTCATTCCCGGCGGTGCATTTGACAGACAAATAATTAATGTTAACGGGATCGATCGTAATGTCGTTATTCCCGGATCATTCCATTATGTTGACAGGAATCCGCAGACATGGCAGATATTTTCAGCCCTTTTCGATGGATTTGTTGATAAAGCCGGCATTATAGTTTTTATACTGATCATCGGAGGGGCATTCTGGATAATGAACGAAAGCAAGGCCATAGATGTTGCGATACGGTCAATTCTCCGATTCACCAAAAAAATAGAACACAACAGGTTCATTGCAGGCATCGGTGCCGATAACCTGATATTCATTCTGATAATGACGATGTTCAGCGTTTTCGGAGCAGTCTTTGGCATGAGCGAGGAGACGATAGCTTTCGTAATAATCTTTGTACCCCTGGCAATATCAATGGGGTATGATTCAATAGTCGGCGTGTCGCTTTGTTTTGTCGCTGCTGCCCTTGGATTTGCAGGGGCTATCCTTAATCCGTTCACGATCGGGATTGCCCAGGGCTTATCAAACCTGCCCCTTTTCTCAGGTATAGAGTACAGGATGTTCTGCTGGGTCATAATAAATCTCGCGGGATTTTTCTTCATACTGAGGTACGCAGGGAGAATAAAGAAGAATCCTGCCCTGTCGAGGGTTGCTGCGGATGATAAATATTGGAAAGAAATGAGGGAAGAAGGCAATCAGCAAATTGTTTACCATGCTCCCGTTTCAGCATGGGTAATGTATGGCATTTTGCTGATCGTTATGGCAATATTCTCATTGCTGAATCCAATGACGGAAATTTCTATCGGAGATAAAACCATACCATTTCCGGCGATCCCCGTCATTACGGTGCTATTCGGAATAACCGGATTGCTGAGCCTCAGAAAGTCGGTTCACTTTTTTATCCTGCAGATACTCCTGATCACGATACTTTTTCTTATAACGGGAGTCATGGGATATGGCTGGTACATAATGGAAATAGCCACGCTCTTCTTTGCAATGGGTCTGGCAGCAGGCATATCCATGAATTATTCTGCCAACAAGATAACAAAGCTTTTCCTTGATGGCATCAGGGATATCCAGTCAGCAGCAATAATAGTAGGTCTGGCTGGAGGTATAATTATCATCCTGAATAACGGAAATATAATCGACACCATGCTTTATAAGCTATCGGAATCAATTTCCGGGATGGGCAGGATGGCAGCCATATCCATGATGTATGTAGTCCAGACCCTGATAAACCTGGTAATGCCTTCAGGTTCAGCCAAAGCAGCGCTTACAATGCCGATGATGTCGCAATTTTCAGATCTTATCGGGGTTTCCCGACAGGCAACGGTAATGGCTTACCAGTTTGGCGACGGTTTTACAAATATGATAACACCTGTTTCCGGAGTTCTCCTGGGAGTACTGAGTATCGCAAGGATACCATATGATAAATGGTTCCGGTGGGTCCTTCCCCTGATTATCATATTAACGATCATTGGATTTATCCTTTTGATCCCGACAGTATATATGAAGCTTAACGGATTTTAACACCATGTTAACTTTCGTTAAAACTGATAATAAGTAAGTTTTGAATGACTTTTTTTCATACTTTCACCCCCTGAAATTTTATAGAGGCGTATTATTTTGAGATGAAGAAAACAATTATTGTTACGGGTATTGTTGCGGCAGCTGCGTTTTTGGCACTTTTTATCTTCAATAAGATTACAACAAAAGAAGATACAGCCAATCTTTTTGCTGAAGCTACTGAAGGCAGGTTCGAAATAGCAGTTTCAACCACCGGTGAACTGGTCGCTGAAAATTCCGTTGATATCAGTGCGCCTGTACTGACAATGCAAAGAGATATCAGGGCAATGAAT
>CAZLCF010000292.1:0-3626 GCA_964557905.1 uncultured Rikenellaceae bacterium
GAAAATGCCGCAACAGGAGCTCTGAAACAGCAGGAATCTGCAACAATTGAGCTTAACGGATGGTTCTTTGCGCTTGATCCTTATATTACCCTGAAAAAAAGCAACCGTTATAAGCACGACCTGCGGATGCGTTTCCAGACATCACTAAACCGTTTCCCTGAAAGTGAAAAGACCAACAGCGATGCGTATTCTCTTTTTGCAGAATACCAGCTCTGGTACTATCTGACCAGTTTCATGGACATCACTGCCGGTGTTTCAGAGAACTATAGCAAGGTTATCTCAAATATGTACAACGACCATGACGGTTTGAATGTGGCAGGATACTCTCAATTTGAAATCCGTCCTTTCCCGAGGCTGAAAACCGTTGCCGGTTTCAGAATTGAGCAAAACTCGCTTGACGGAATAAAAGACAAGATCGTCCCGGTGTTCAGAGCGGGGATCAACTGGCAGGCAGCAGATTATACTTTCATCAGGGCTTCATTCGGACAGGGATACCGCTTCCCTTCCGTTGCAGAGAAACATGCTTCCACAACACTCGGATCGGTGGTGATATTCCCGAATCCGGATATTCAACCTGAATCAGGATGGAGCACAGAGGCAGGCATCAAGCAGGGTATCAGCTTTGGAAAAATAACCGGTCAGGCTGATTTCTCCCTTTTCATGTCGCAGAACATAAATATGATCGAATATTATTTAGCATTAATTGAGGGGTCCACCGGCTTCATGGCGACGAATATCGAACAATCAAGAGTTTACGGTGGTGAGACGGAATTTATGCTGACAGGATCAGTTGGCAGAATAAACACCACATTGTCAGGTGGCTACACGTACATCTATCCTGTGGAATTTAATAGATACACCAATGAGAATACAGGCGTATATCTTAAATACAGGAGAATGCATTCCGGGAAAATATCTCTTAACACATCGTGGAAAAAGTTTGAATCAGGATTGAACCTGTATGTAAAGTCAAAGATACTGCGGATTGACGACTTTTTCATGGATGAAACTACGGGTGAAGCTATTCTCCCTGGTTTCCCGGGTTACTGGGAGGGACATAACACCGGATATTTCCTGATGGACGGAACCCTTGGATACAGGATTAATGAAAAATTCACTTTTTCCCTGGCTGTTAAAAATATAACAAACACCGAATATATGGGGCGTCCGGGAGATATCCAGCCTCAGAGGAGTTTCAGTATTAGGCTTTCAGGGAAGCTATAAAGTGACCTTCTTAAGTTATCTTTTACCCCCTACCCAACCTTCGCCCAAGGGGGAAGGAGTAAAATAAGAATAATGGTTTACTCTAGAAGAATAATAGAATCAAAACAAAATCTTGGAGCAAGTCATAACATTAAGGCTAAAGCCAGAGAATTACGTAAAACTATGACTGATACAGAGTTAATTCTTTGGAATCATCTTAGAAGAAGGCAGCAACAGGGGATATATTTTCGAAGACAACATCCTTATGGCATATATATATTTGATTTTTATTCCTTTCAGGCAGACCTGGTAATTGAGATTGATGGTAAAATTCATCTTAGTCAAAAAGAATATGATAAAGAAAGAACAGAATATCTGATATCTTCGGGATTAAGAGTTATCCGTTTTAAGAATGAAGATATTGAATTACGTATTGATTGGGTTATTAAGGTGATAAATAAATACTTACAAGGAAAATTATCTACTCCTCTAGCTCTACCAATAAAAAAGGAAGAAGCGAGCTTTTCCCCCTTGGGGGAAACGGGAAAGGTGGTAAAAAATCATTAAGTCTGAAAAACTCCTGTTATGAAAGACAAATACAATTTTAAAGTCGGCCTCTTCGGCATAGGCCTTGATGCATACTGGCCCCAGTTTAAAGATTTAAAAGAGCGTCTTGAGGGATACCTTGCCGAAGTGGAAAACAAACTGCGCTCATATGATGCTGAAATTGTCAACATGGGGCTTATTGACAATCCTGTAAAGGCTCTTGATACCGGTCATAAATTCCGACGGGCAGATGTCGACATAATTTTTTTATATGTAACAACATATGCCCTTTCTTCGACCGTGCTTCCCGTGGTTCAGAGAGCCAAAGTGCCGGTCATCATTTTAAATCTTGCCCCCGAAAAAGCCATTGATTACAGAACTTTCAATAACCTGAATAACAGGACAAAAATGACCGGTGAATGGCTGGCAAATGCAACTGCATGCCCTGTACCGGAAATCGCAAATGTTTTTCTGAGGGCTGGGATAAATTTTCATCAGGTCACCGGCGTTCTTCATGGTGATAAAGAAGTCTGGAAGGAAGTAAGCGAGTGGATTGAAGCCGCTTCTGTGGCAAACAAAATGGCCCATAACAGACTGGGCTGCATGGGCCACTATTATGGCGGTATGCTCGATGTCTATACTGATCTCACTCTCCAGCTTACAACTTTTGGGGGACATATAGAAATGCTTGAGGCCGATGAGCTTTCTGCATTAAGAAGAAAAGTTACAGGCAAAGAAATTGAAGATCGCATCAAGCTGTTTCACAGGGAGTTCGATATTGATAAAGCTTGTTCCGGTGAAGATCTGAAGCAGGCAGCCCGTACATCAGTAGCTCTCGAAAAAATGGTAAAAAACCATGACCTTGGATCTCTTGCATATTTCTACAGCGGGACCGGGGTTCAGGAAAATGAAGATTCAATAAGCACCATAATCCTGGCAAATTCACTCCTGACCTCCAGGGGAATTCCCGTTGCCGGTGAATATGAGATAAAAAATGTACAGGCGATGAAGATCATGGATTGTTTTGGTGCAGGGGGTTCATTCACAGAGTTTTATGCACTGGACTTTAAAGATGATGTCATTCTGATGGGGCATGATGGTCCCGGGCACATGGCAATCGCTGAAGGAAAAACAAAAGTTAAACCGCTTGAAGTTTATCACGGGAAAGTCGGGAAGGGATTATCTGTTGAAATGTCAGTAAAACATGGAAACATTACCATATTATCAGTCGTTCAGAAGGCTGATGGAAAACTGATGCTCCTTGTGGCTGAAGGAGAATCGATCCCGGGTCCGATCCTTGAGATCGGCAATACCAACAGCCGTTATAAATTCCCCATTGGAGTAAAGAATTTCGTCAACACCTGGAACAGCTATGGCCCTGCACATCATTGCGCAGCAGGTGTCGGGCATATCGCTTCTAAAATTAAGAAGCTCGGAGAACTTCTGAATATTGAGGTTGTAAAAGTATGCTGATAGAAGAATATTCCGGGCTAAAGCCCTATTAATGAATGGATTACTAACCCCAGCCTTAAGGCTGGGATTTAAACAACCATAAGATATATGGACTTTAGTCCAAAATATATGTCAACAAATTGGCTTTTCTGAATTAACTTTATACCTGACAGAATACATAAACCTGTTATAATTCCACATAGCTATGAAATCAACGATCCTCAAATCATTATTCCTGGTAATTGTAATTACACTGGGTTCTACTTCATGTAAAAAACCAACCGTCAACGAAGTGAAAATCAACGATTTTGCATCACTATCAGCGGAATTCAAAGCGCCATCAGCCGAGTATACCACTGCTCCCTTCTTTGTCTGGAATTATAAGATCACAAAGGAGGAGATAGATAATTTCCTGAATGATTTTA
>CAZLCF010000293.1:0-3622 GCA_964557905.1 uncultured Rikenellaceae bacterium
GAGTTAACTCATTATATATTAGCCTGTTCCCCCTCTGCGACAGCAGGGAGGGGGACAAAGGGGGTAGGTAGTACATGTGATTCAGGGAGGGGGACAAAGAGGGTGTGTACGTGAGATGCTGAGGGAAAAGAAATTATTTACTTATTTTTGTCAATTAATCTTCAATATGTTTGCGATCTTCAGGAAAGAGATAAGCGGATTCTTCAGCAGCCTTACAGGTTATATAGTCATTATTGTCTTTCTCCTTGTTAACAGCCTCTTCATGTGGGTGTTCCCGGGTGAGTGGAATATCCTTGACAGTGGCTATGCAGGTCTCGACTCGCTCTTTTTCCTTTCACCATGGGTATTCCTCTTCCTGGTGCCTGCTGTAACTATGAGAATGATCGCAGAAGAGAAGCGCCTGGGAACTATTGAGCTTATTTATTCAAAACCGGTCACTGAAAGAGGAATTATATGGGGCAAATACCTGGCCTCAGTGGCCCTTGTGCTTCTTTCCCTGCTTCCCTGCCTGATTTTCTATATATCGGTTTATATTCTCGGAGAAACACCGGGCAACCTTGATAAGGGAGGAACATGGGGCGCTCTTATCGGGCTCTTTTTTCTTGCTGCCGTATATGCGTCAGTTGGAATATTCGCTTCGTCATTAACTGATAACCAGGTTATTGCATTTATTATTGCTGTATTGATATGTTTTGTGCTGCTGATGGGTTTCGATTCTTTTGCCTATCTGCCCGGGCTTAAAAAACTTGATGAATTTGTCATCAACCTTGGAATTAACGAGCATTATAAATCGATGAGCAGGGGTGTCCTTGACATCAGGGATGCTGTTTACTTTATTGCTGTTGCCTCCATATTCAATGAGGCAACAAAACTGGTTTTGCTGTCGCGCAAATGGAAGAAAAAGAGTTGAATGATGGGAAATAATAAGGATAGCAAAAATATAAGGATAAAAAGCTGGATGCAGTTTGTCATTGCAGTTTCAGGGATCATTCTTTTTGCATCAGTATGCTCCTTCATCAGGTTCCGCCTAGACCTTACAGAAGACAGAAGGTACACTCTGTCTTCGCCAACTGTTAAAGTGCTGAGAGACATAAAAAACGATATTTATATTGAGGTATATCTCAATGGCGAAATGCCGATACCACTGAAGCAGCTGAAAAGATCGGTAATGGAAATGCTCGATGAATTCAGGATCACTTCCGGAAGGCATATCGGTTATGTGTTCATAAATCCTGCTGCCGTTAAAGATGCAGGGCAAAGAGAAGCTCAATACACTGCTCTTTATAATCAAGGACTGAATCCTGTAAATATCCAGGCAGGTGATGAAGAAGGAGGAAAAAGCCAGAAACTGATCTTTCCGGGAATGATAATCAATTACAATGGAATTGAAGTTCCGGTTAACTTCCTGAAAAATAACCAGTCGGTCTCATATGAACAAAATATTCTTCATTCCATTGAAGGCCTTGAATATGAAATGATCCAGACTATTGCAACTGTAACTTCCGATACTATTTATAAGGTGGCTTTTCTTGAAGGTCAGGGAGAATTGGAGGAGATTGAAGTTGCAGATATTACTATCAATCTTGCCAGATTCTTTACTGTTGACCGGGGAACAATCGGCGGACAGCCGGGGATCCTCGATGATTATGCAGCTGTCATCGTCGCCGGTCCCGTTCTGGAATTCAGTGAGCCCGACAAGCTGGTGCTCGATCAGTATATCATGAATGGAGGCAGGGTATTATGGCTTCTGGAGGAGGTGGCTGTAAATCCTGATTCCCTTGTATATGGTGAAACTGCCGGCCTCTACCGGCCGATGAATATTGAGGATCAGCTGTTCAGGTATGGTGCTAGGATAAATCCGGAGATAGTGCAGGATATGGATTGTATTGTGATCAGGTTATCGGTAACAACAGGAGCAGAGCAAAAGCAGATAGTGCCGGCCCCATGGGTCTATTACCCGAAGCTGAATCCGAATCCTGACCATCCTGTAACAAGAAACCTCAATAAGGTAAAAGGTGAATTCGTCAATACCATCGATACTGTTGGTCTTGATCCGGCGATTCGAAAAACAATCCTCCTGTCAACATCCGGTTTTTCCAGGACTCTTTCACCTCCTTTATTAATAAGACTGAAAGAAGCTGAAATACTTCCAAATGAAAAGGATTATAACAGATCAGGTCTTACTGTCGCTGTTTTGCTGGAAGGCGTTTTTCCTTCAGCATTTAAAAACAGGATGACCGGCGACATGGTGACTGATAAAAACTTCAGGGTAAAGACCGAAAGCAGCGAAACGAAGATGATAGTGGTAGCAGATGGTGATATCATAAGAAATGAGGTGAGCAGGGCCGGAATTACTGCAACGCCTGTTCCTCTTGGTCAGGACAGGTATACAGGAGAGATGTTCGGGAACCGGGATTTTCTTATAAACTGTATGAATTTTCTTGTTGATGATAATGGTCTCATGGCACTGAGATCACGGGAAATGAAATTAAGGCTGCTCAATAAGACGAGGATCAGAAACGAAAGGCTTATGTGGCAGCTTATCAATATTGCCGGTCCTGTTCTGATTGTCATTCTTGCAGGGATCATTTATGGTGTCATCAGAAAAAGAATCTATACAAAATATTGATAATGAGTAATTTAGTCCTCAGAAATACCCTAATATCAATTGTATTGATAGTGTTGCTGCTTATTGTGGTCTTACTGAGAGACAGATCACCTTATGGAAAGAGCCAAAGCTCCTTTGCATCGCAACCAAAGAAAGAGATCACCGGAATTGAGTTCTCTGACAACGGAAATAAGTTAATTCTTTCAAAAGAGGAGGAAGGCTGGCTTGTGAACGGAATCCATGAAACCAGGAAAAGTGCAGTCCTTTTTATTGTCCGTGTGTTAACGGAAATAAGGATCAAATCTCCTGTCTCTCCGGAAATGTTTAATGTTGAAATAGCAGAAAAAGGAATATTACCCGTAAAGGTCAGAGTTTTTGAAAACAACAGGCTGCTCAAATCATTCCTGGTTTATAAAACAGGGTCAAATCCGTATGGCAATATTATGAAGATGAGGGTGAAGAGTAAACCATTTATTTTATATGTACCGGGATATGATGCAGATATAGGTTCATCATTCATTACAAGTGAGCTTTTCTGGCAGCCTTATACCATATTTAACCTGCTTCCGTCTGAGATATCATCAATCACCCTGGAAAATATTTCTGATCCTGCTTCTTCATTTACAATAACTTGTAAGGATGATACTTATACATTTTCTGATACAAAAAATGAGCTGTCAGGATGGGATTCATCCAGGGTAAAGAGGTATATTTCATATTTCACATGGGTGCCGTTTGAGAACTGGGCATTAGATATTTCCAGCGACCAGAAAGAGAAGATCAGATCACAAAATCCGCTTTTCAGGATCACTGTCAGGAAAACGACCGGGGATGAGATCATTCTCACAACGTGGGAAAGATATAATACCGGCACCGGAGCAAAAGACAGTGACAGGCTCCTGGGGATGACTGATGCCAGGAATGGATTTTTCATAGTAAGGTATTTTGATATTGATCCCCTGCTGAAGAAGAGATCCTATTTCTATCAGGAATAATTTTATTTGAAGGAATATT
>CAZLCF010000294.1:0-3616 GCA_964557905.1 uncultured Rikenellaceae bacterium
CCTGGTATATAAAATCCTTGATCAGCAGGCAATTGAGGCCACTGAACAAAAGATCGCCGGAAAACAGGAAAACAACGGGATCATCAGGCCGGCTGAAAGAGTAAACCAGGATCATGATCATGGTCACAGACGGGGAAAAAGACCAAGAACAAATAAGCCTGTTTTCAATCGTCCGCCTGAATCGGTTATCTCCGTTTCACCCGATGATCTTAAACGATCAGGAGAACAGCATGATGACCAGAGGGAGGATTCCGCTAATACGGAAAAGTCAGATGATAAACCTGATCTCTTAAAAATTACGGAACCGGCAGAAGAAGAAAGGAAAGCCCCCTTCTGGATGACCATTCAGAAACCTGAAGAGAAAATACAAAAACCTGTAACATTTGACAAACAGGAAAATGAACAGCCTGAAGAAAAGATCCCTGAACCAGTGCCTGAAAACAATCTGAATAATTCTCTCCCGGTTAATAATTTAGATGCTCCCATCAACGAGATAAAATCCTCCGAAGATATACATGCCGAAGAAATTATCTCAGAACCTCCTGTAATTGAGGCCGTTCCTGAAGCAGTACCTGAAGCAGTATCTGAAGCAATTCCTGAAAAGGAAGAAAAGAAAGAAAGACCTTATGAATTTGAAGGTATCATTTATAACACAGGTGTCCTTGAGATAATGCCGGACGGTTATGGTTTCCTGAGATCAGCCGATTACAATTACCTTAATTCACCTGACGATATTTATGTTTCACAGTCGCAGATAAAGCTCTTTGGATTAAAAACAGGCGATACCATAAAAGGGACAATACGTCCTCCCAAAGAAGGTGAAAAATATTTTCCTCTTATTAAAGTAGATGAGATCAACGGAAGAAGTCCCGATTTTATCAGGGACAGGGTTCCTTTTGATTTCCTGACTCCTCTTTTCCCAAATGAGAAATTCACTTTATGTTCACCCGGTGAGGGAACATTATCTGTAAGGGTTATTGATATGTTTACACCTATTGGAAAAGGCCAGCGCGGACTGATAGTGGCCCAGCCTAAAACCGGTAAGACCATTTTACTCCAGGAGATCGCAAATGCCATTGCAAACTACCATCCTGAAGTTTACCTGATGATCCTCCTCATTGATGAAAGACCTGAAGAGGTTACAGACATGGCACGAAACGTTAAAGCCGAAGTCATCGCTTCAACTTTTGATGAGCCGGCTGAACGACACTGCCGTGTGGCAAATATAGTTCTTGAAAAAGCAAAGAGGCTTGTTGAATGCGGTCATGATGTGGTCATCCTCCTAGATTCAATCACAAGGCTGGCACGGGCATTTAACACTACAGCACCGGCTTCAGGCAAGGTGCTTTCGGGTGGAGTTGATTCCAATGCCCTGCATAAACCTAAAAGGTTTTTCGGGGCAGCCCGTAATATAGAAGATGGAGGTTCACTGACAATACTTGCCACGGCACTTACTGAAACAGGATCGAAAATGGATGATGTGATCTTTGAGGAATTCAAGGGAACCGGTAATATGGAATTGCAGCTCGACCGTAAACTCTCAAACAGGAGAATATTCCCTTCTATCGATATTCCTGCTTCCAGCACACGTCGCGAGGATCTTCTTCTCAATAAAAATATAATGCAGAAGATATGGGTTTTACGCAACTATCTTGCTGATATGAATTCACTTGAGGCAATGGAATTTCTCCGTGACAGGCTTATGCAGGCTAAATCGAATGAGGAGTTCCTGGTTTCAATGAATGGAGGATAACCGATCCGGAATTTAGTAAATTTGCATTCTGTTAATAAAATAACACTAAACCTTATTATATCATATTACAATGGCAACAAAAAAATTCATTACATGCGACGGTAACCAGGCTGCAGCGCACATTGCATATATGTTCAGCGAAGTTGCTGCCATATATCCGATCACACCATCATCCACAATGGCTGAATTCGTCGATGAATGGTCAGCCAACGGACTTAAAAACATTTTCGGAGAACAGGTTAAGGTTGTAGAAATGCAATCGGAAGGGGGAGCATCAGGAGCTGTTCATGGTGCTCTGCAGGCTGGTGCACTCTGTACAACTTTTACTGCCTCCCAGGGATTACTGCTGATGATCCCCAATATGTATAAAATTGCAGCTGAGCTTCTTCCGGCCGTCTTCCATGTGAGTGCCCGTACTGTTGCTGCACATGCATTATCAATTTTTGGTGATCACAGTGATATTTATGCCACACGTCAGACAGGTTTTGCTCTGCTGGCAAGCGGCAGTGTTCAGGAGATAATGGATATTGCAGGCGTTGCCCATCTTTCTGCAATAAAATCAAGGATACCGTTCCTTCATTTCTTCGATGGATTCCGCTCATCAGCAGAGGTCCAGAAAATCGAAATGATTGAGATGGACGACATAAAAAAACTGCTCGACCAGGATGCGCTGAAAAGATTCCGCGATAATGCACTGAGTCCGGAACATCCTGTTACAAGGGGTACAGCTCAGAATCCGGATATTTTCTTCCAGGCAAAAGAAGCAATCAATAAATTCTACGAACCGGTGCCGGATATTGTCAATTCATACATGGCTGAAATATCAAAGCTTACAGGAAGGGAATACAAGCCATTTACATATTACGGCGCACCTGATGCAGAACATATAATAGTCGCAATGGGTTCTATCACTGACACAACCAAGGAAGTCATTGATTACCTGAGAGCTAAAGGAGAAAAGGTGGGTCTTCTGACTGTTCATCTTTATCGTCCTTTCTCCTCAAAATATTTCTTTAACGTATACCCGAAATCGGTTAAGAAGATTTCGGTTCTAGACAGAACAAAAGAGCCCGGAGCACCCGGAGAACCTCTGTACCTCGATATTAAAGAAATATTCTATGACAGGCCCGAGAAGCCTGTGATACTTGGCGGACGCTATGGACTCAGTTCAAAAGATACAACCCCGAGCCAGGTTCTTTCCGTATTCGAGAATATGAAGCTGAAGGAACCGAAAAACCAGTTCACGGTTGGTATTGTTGACGATGTGACATTTAAGTCCCTTCCCGTTCTTCCCGAAATACATGTAGCTCTTCCGGGCACCCATTCGGCAAAATTCTACGGACTGGGTTCAGATGGGACCGTTGGCGCAAATAAGAACTCAATAAAGATTATCGGCGATACAACTGATAAATATTGCCAGGCATATTTTGCATACGATTCAAAAAAATCCGGTGGTATAACCACTTCACATCTGCGTTTTGGCGATAAGCCGATCCGCTCACCGTACCTGGTTAATACACCTGATTTCGTCGCATGTCATGTTCCCTCTTATCTCGATAAATATGATATGCTGAAAGGCCTTAAAACAGGCGGGACTTTCCTTCTCAACTCGATATGGGATGTTGAAGAAACCAAAAAGCGTCTTCCTGATCATATGAAGAAATATCTTGCAGAAAACAAGATCAATTTCTTCATAATTAACGCAACGGCTATTGCTGAAGAGATAGGACTTGGCACAAGAACCAACACTATTATGCAGGCTGCATTCTTTAAGCTGGCGAATATAATCCCCTATGAGAAAGCAGAATCAGAAATGAAAAAGGCTATCTACAAGACTTACGGGAGAAAAGGCGAGAATGTTGT
>CAZLCF010000295.1:0-3601 GCA_964557905.1 uncultured Rikenellaceae bacterium
GGAAGAAAGTACCCTGAACCTGTATTCTCCGTGAGAAAGATTAGTATAGTAAACCTTCCTGTTACCTGAGATAAGAACAAAATCAGCATCAGAGCCTTCCATTTTATATTTATATCTCGTCAGATTAGGACTTGTGAAACCGGGAGATACAAAGTCAATACTTAAAGAAGATTGATAATACTTTAATGAAATCTGATTTGTTACAAGAACTGATTTGAAATCGGGTGATCCTGATGTGTTAACAATATATTCTTTACCATTGACCTGGAATCCTGTCAAATAAACAGGCGGATTATATATAGTTTCTTTAATATCAGCAGGATTAAATGCTACAAGTCCGCTCGTGGTCCCGAAGTACATTTTACCATTTTTATCCTGAAAAGATGAATTATAACTGAAAGTATTACTCAGAAGACCATCGTCTTTAGTGTATGTTATAAGTTTATTTGAATCAGGATCAAAACGCAGGAGACCTCTGGTCGACGTAATCCACATACTTCCGTGACCATCCTGCAACATGGCACAGTATATGGCAAAATCTATATCCTTTCCCGGAATGTACCGTGTAACCTGTTCTGTCTCCCCGTTGATATAACTGAAACCATTACCTTCTGTTGTAAACCAGATCTTATGGTTGTTGTCCTCATAAATTGATGTAATATGCTCGTATCTTAAACCTTCATAATCACCTTTGTCAGACAGGATTATTTTACAAATTCCTGACGATCTGTCAAATTTATATAATCCTCTTCCATATGTTCCTATCCAGATAATCCCCCTGTTATCTTCGTATAAGGAATGGATAAAAGTTCCTGCAGCCACATCATTCAGGAACCTAAATGACGATGTCTCAGGGTCATACTGGTACAATCCAAAGACACTTCCTGCATAAATTGTTCCATCAGCGGCTTTCAGGAATGTGATAAACGAATTTGTTTTAAGCCCGCTGTGCCCATCGTTTAATTCAAAGTGACCTGTTATCTTTTCTGCAGGTATATTTAAAATATATATCCCATCATCATATGTTCCAATCCAGAGGTCATTATCATCAACAAGAACCCCCTGAATATTTCTGCTGCTTATATTTACATGACCGGAACCTTCAGAGAAGCTCTCAAACAGCCCCGTTTGATGATCTAATTTTATCAGACCTGCATCTTCAGTACCAAGCCAGATATTTCCATATGAGTCAGCACGGATCTCTCTTACCACAGTCCCGTTAAGTGCTCCGGGCAATCCTGTCGGGTAAAACTTTTCAAATGATTTGTTTTCCTGCGGAAGGTAATTCACACCTCCGTAAAATGTCCCTATCCATACACCTCCTTCCCTATCCTTTTTAATCGTCCGAATTGCATTATTTGAAATTGAAAAAGGATCGGTACGGACCATTTGCAGATTTGTCACGAAGCCTGTTTTCAGATTATAAATATAAATTCCGGATTCAGTTCCTACCCAGATTTCTTCGTTACTGTACAAATATGTTATCCGTATCATGATATTATTCCACACATTATCATTTTCGAACATATTTGTAATCCTTCCGTTATTTGGGTCAAATTGCCTGAGGCCTGCTATATCGGTCGATATCATCAATCCATAACTTCCCGCATCCAGTATATTTACCAGACGAACAGAAGCCGATATTTCTCTTTCAGTAAGAATATTGTAACTAATGAAATTATCGCTCCGTGCATCATATTTATAAATCTTCCCATCTGAGGCCGACAGCCAGATATCCCCTGCATTTGTCAATTCGATGCTGCGTGGTGTAAAATATTGATTTGCAGGATAAAAACTTAGTTTTTCGATTTCCTTGTTATATTTATAAATACCATTCCAAGTCGCTATCCAGATAAAATTATTATCATCAGCCTTAACATCAAGGATTAATTCCCCAATATGAGGATTCTCAGATTTAATTGTTCCAAAATAATCATTATCAGGTATATAATAGCAAATGCCTTCCGGCGTTCCAATCCAGATCCATCCGTCTGAATCTTCACACAGTGCGGTAATGAAATTGTTTATCAGGCAGTTTGAAACTGACGGGCTGTGAAGAAATACTTTAAACTGAAAACCATCAAACCTGGTTAGCCCCTCCTTGGTGCCAAACCAGACAAAACCTCTCCGATCCTGAATACATGCCATGACAGTATTATTTGACAAACCGTTGTCATTCCTGTAATGTCTGAAATAATAGGATCTGCCATTCGTCACTATAGATAATAATGAAACAATAAATGATATAATGAAGAATCTCATTCTGGTGATTTATAAACTACTAATAGAAGATTGAAAATTACTCAAAGATAGTTTAAGGCCATTTAATTATTCATCAATTCCTTTTAAAATTCGTTCAAAGAAAGAAATAAGATTTTATAAAAGAACCTCTGACTGATTATTTAAAACAGTTGATTGATTTTTAATTAGCGGCAAAGAATAAACATAATTTTGTTAACGTGGTAAATTTTAATTCAATCATTAACTTACTGGTTGTGTCCCAATTAATTGGAAAATTAAATTACATATACAGGAAAGATTATCTTTTTTATTTGAACCTGATTTAACTGACCAGAAAATTTCTGGAATTATAGCCTGAAAAAACATGTGTCAGAATCAATTTCAGTATGTGTACCACCAAATTAACATATTTTATATTTGTACTCACTTTAAATTTAACTATCATTGCATATGGTCAACTATGGAAATGAAATCGGGATGTGATAATTCTTTTAACTTTTCTGAATTATGAACGCTTCACAGGCTGAACATAAAAAACCGACTGTAGCAATCGGTTGTGATCCTAATGCAGCAGTACTTAAAGATGTAATTATTTCCCAGTTAAAGGGGCTGGGCTATATTATAAAGGATTTTGGAAGTGAAGATCCTATATATGCCAGGGTAGCGTTCGCAGTTGGAGAAGCTGTTGCTGCACATGAATATGACCGGGGCATTCTTCTCTGTGGAACCGGTATTGGTATGAGTATTGCAGCAAATAAGGTATCCGGCATATATGCAGCTCTTTGCTCAGATACTTATTCAGCCGAACGGGCTATCAAAAGTAATAACGCTAACATTCTAACCATAGGGGCATTCACCACAGGAGTGGAAGTGGCAAAACAGATCGTTAAGATCTGGATGGAATCAATTTGGCAACCGGGAACGACTTCGGAACCTAAGGTAGCATGCTACGTTGAATATGCCAGGAGACACCAGGTTTAAGAAATGTGAGGATTTTTTTTTAGACTCTAATGGACTCAAAGGAAATTTTGAAGCTGGAATATACTGCACTTAATATAAGACGAAATATTCTGCGGCTTATAAGGGCGGGGGAGGCAGGTCATGTTGGAGGGGCACTCTCTTCGGTTGAAATTGTAACAGCACTTTATTTTAATTTGCTTAATGTTGATCCGGGTAATCCAAAATGGCCGCAGCGGGACCGTTTTGTGCTGTCAGCGGGACATAAATGTCTTGTTCTTTATGCCGCACTTGCCGAACGTGGATTTTTTGATGCATCAGTTCTTGATACTTATGGAGCTCTCGACAGTCCGATACCCGGACATCCGAATATGCATAAACTTCCGGGAATAGAAACAAATAC
>CAZLCF010000296.1:0-3601 GCA_964557905.1 uncultured Rikenellaceae bacterium
CAATTACCTCAAGCTTTTTTTTGTTGGCAGGATTGACCAGCTTTGCGGTTGCTTTATATCGGGTCCATTTATTGGCAAGCGGACCTTCAGGTATCTTCGAATTAAGTTTTCCCATGGTAAAATATTTTTCTATCTGAATAACCAGAGTGTTAACGAAATAAATGCAAAACCAGCCGGTATCAACAGGGCATAGATCCAGGCGACAACCTTTACAACCGGTGTCCATATCCTGTGATTCAGCCCAAGAGTCTGGAATGCTGAAGAAAAAGCATGAAAAAGATGAAGCCCGAGAAGGGTAAAACAGACAAGGTAGATAATGTTGTATGCCGGTATTTTGAAAAGATTATGGGCTACTGAATAAAAATCATCAGGATTACCCTGAACCAGTCCCAGCCTCATGAAATAGAAATTGAAAAAGTGAAGGACAAGGAAAGTAAGAACCGCGGCTCCGGTCCATATCATGAATTTTGAGAAAAACGATGTTTCCGATTTATTGCCCCCTGCATATCCTATCGGGCGGGAAAACCAGTTTTTGATCTGAATATAAATGCCCCAGCAAAAATGTATTATCAGCGCTGCGAAAAGAACAATTTCGATAATCTTTATGAGCGGAAATGTTGCCATGAAATGAGCGGCTTCATTAAAGGGACCAGGATCGCTCTTTAAAAGCAGTAAATTTATAATAAGATGGATTGGCAGGAACAGCAGAAGAAAAAGTCCCGCAAGTGCCATAATAAACTTTTTGGAAATTGATGAAACTAAAACCTTATTCATTGGTTATGAGATATTTACTTATTAGTTATATGTTCCGGGATCGTCAATTATAAAAATAGATTTAATTAATCATATTAACAATAAACATTTCTCACTTAATTAAAATAATTTTACCGGAAATAAATATCCATGACGACCTTTTTTCAATATAAGACCGGCAGGATCCATTATACCGACCAGGGCAGCGGCAAGGTAATAGTCCTTATACATGGTTATCTTGAGACGTCAGAAGTGTGGGATGATTTTGCCCGCAAACTTGCCGGGGAATACAGGATTATTTCAGTGGACCTGCCCGGACATGGCAGATCTGATATCATGGGAGAGACTCAA
Organism: uncultured Rikenellaceae bacterium; assembly: GCA_964557905.1. Taxonomy (GTDB): domain Bacteria; phylum Bacteroidota; class Bacteroidia; order Bacteroidales; family VadinHA17; genus LD21. The sequence goes on from CAZLCF010000296.1 coordinate 1,105, forward strand.
ACCATGGAATTAATGGCTGAAGCAATAAAAAGACTTCTTGAAAGTCTAGATATAAAGAAAGCATTTATAACGGGTCATTCTCTTGGAGGGTATGTCGCCTTAGCTTTTGCAGATCTTTTCCCCGGAATGTTATCGGGATACTGTCTGTTCCATTCACATCCTCTTGCAGATACTCCGGAAGCCATTGAAAAAAGAGAACGGGAAATTGCCCTGGTAAAAGCAGGGAAGAAAGATCTTATGTACCCTGAAAATATTGCCAAGATGTTTTCATCGGCAAATATTCAAAAATTTCCGGCCGCGCTTCAACGATCAAAAGAAATCGCTTCATCCATACCCGGTGATGGAATAATTGCAGTTCTCAGGGGCATGATGGCGAGACCTTCCAGGCTGGCAGTAATGGAGGAGGGGAAAGTTCCTTGCCTCTGGATCCTCGGAACATTTGATAATTATATCAATTGTGAACTGGCAAAGTCTAAGGTCAGGTTGCCAAAAAATGCTGAATTGGTTGTTTTGAAGAATTCCGGACATTTGGGATTTATAGAGGAAGAAAAGAAGTCTCTGGAGATTTTGATAAATTTTGTAAATAAGTATACATGAACTCATTATTATTTACTTAAAGCAGGACTCATCCCCCCTGCCCCCTTCTCTGAAATCGCATGTACTCATCCCCCCATCCCCCTTCTCTGCTGGCGCAAAGAAAGTGGTGTATAAAACACTGTATATCAATAATTTCCCCCTCTTTACGAAGTAGAGAGAGGGATTAAGGGGGTGAGTACATGTGATTGTAAAAAATTATTTCCCCAGATATTCTATCGCATATTTCAGCGTAGTATCTATCTCTTCCCAGATAGGGTAGAAGCCTTTGTTGTCCAGTATGTTCCGGGCAATATAAGCCTTAAGCTGTATATGGATTAATTTTTCAGAGATTTTTAATCCTTCGGGATCGGTTTTAATTCCGTTTTTCGACGCGAAAACCGTAAACTGGTCCAGGAGCTGCTGTTTGTCAAGATACTTTTCGAGTTCCCCGGATTCAATGAATTTTTTCAGAGTCTCCCTATGGGTTTCAGTATATTTTAACGCGAACTGGTAGATGAACGGTCTTACTTTCAGAAAGTAAGGAGAGATCCCTGATGTATCAACAGGGACAAATTTATCAGGCATGATGCCGCCGCCGCCAAATACTGTTCTGCCTCCGGGAGTTGTGAATTTAAGTGAATCGGTAAAGTGTATACTATCTGATACTTCAAACTCACCTCTGTCATATCTGATATTCAGATCATCAAAATATTCATCGAATCCGTTGTTATATGGTTTTTGAATTGACCGGCCGGTTGGTGTGTAATATCGTGCTATTGTAAGTCTCATACCTGATCCGTCAGGGAATAACACTGGTTCCTGAACCAGTCCTTTCCCGAATGAGCGTCTTCCAACTATTGTACCGCGGTCATTATCCTGTATGGCTCCGGCAAGAATCTCACTGGCTGAGGCACTCCATTCATCAATCATAATAACGAGATCGCCGGTTTCAAATTCGCCGTTTCCTGTAGCTCTTGCTTCATTGCGGGGTTGTTTACGTCCTTCGGTATATACTATCAGCTGGCCCTGTTTAAGAAACTGGTTTGCTATCTGCACAGCTGCTTCCATCACGCCTCCAGAGTTGCCACGCAGATCGATTATAAGCTTTGTCATTCCCTGCTCCTTGAGTTCCCTCAGACCTTTCATGAACTCTTCGTGAGTTGTAACAGCGAAATTGTTTATCCGGATATAACCTGTGTTCTTATTTACCATATATGCAACGTCCACACTGTAAATAGGAATCTTATCGCGGGTAATATTGAATGTCAGAAGATCATTGTATCCTTTGCGCAGGATCTTTATCCTGACCAGTGTTCCCCTGGGGCCTTTGAGCATACCCATCACTCTTTCATCACTAATTCCTTTTCCGGCAACAAGAGAATCATTGACATATAATATCTTATCACCGGGTTTGAGTCCAAGCTTTTCTGAAGGGCCGCCAGGTATGGTGCTTATAACAAGGATTGTATCGGTGAGCATATTGAATGATATGCCGATACCTTCAAAGTTGCCCTGGAGGGGCTCATTTGCCCTGGCAAGATCTTTGGCGGGAATATAAACCGAATGAGGATCAAGCTTTTTCAGGATGGCTGGAATTGACGCCTCCACAAGCTCTTTACGGTTCACGGTGTCGACATAACTCGATTCTATAACATTCAGGATACTGTTTATTTTATCGCTTTTTATTCTTATACTTGAATTTTGAGAAGTATTATCTTTCCCCGGAAGATATATGCCAATAATAATACCTGCAACCAGCGATCCCGCCAGCATGAGAGGAAGAAAAATGCTCCTTTTAGAGTTATTGTTGTTCATAAATATCTTTTTCGGGATCAATATATACCAATTCTATTCCGGCGCGTTTTAGAAGATCAAGTCCGTCAGTTATACGATACCTGTTGCAATACACAACTCTTTTTAT
>CAZLCF010000297.1:0-3529 GCA_964557905.1 uncultured Rikenellaceae bacterium
CAATAATTACCAGTCCCAGGTTGCCGAACCTGACATTTTCCTCGATAAGGGCATGGGTGCCGATAAGTATATTCAGGGATTTATCAAGAAGCGAATCGCTGATATCCTTTCGCAATGATCTCTTTGATGATCCTGTCAGAAGCCTGACTTTGACATTGATACCTTCAAGCATTCTGGTGATAGTCTCATAATGCTGGCCGGCAAGAATTTCCGTTGGTGCCATGATGCAAGCCTGGTACCCGTTATCTATTGCTATCAGCATGCTCATAAGAGCGACAAGCGTTTTGCCGCTGCCAACATCGCCCTGGAGAAGCCGGTTCATTTGTTTTCCAGAACCAAGGTCCTTCCTGATCTCCTTTACAACCTTTTTCTGCGCCTCAGTAAGGGAAAAGGGAAGATTGTTGAAATAGAAATTATTGAAACTCTCCCCGACGTTTGAGAAGACAAATCCTTTGAACTTGCGGGAACGGTTGTTCTTAAATCTCAGAAGATTCAGCTGAATATAGAAAAGCTCTTCAAACTTCAGGCGATACCTGGTTTTCTCAAGTTCCAGCGGATCAGAGGGAAAATGTATTTTATGCAGAGACTGGTGAAGCCCCATAAGCTTATACTTCGAAACAATATCGGCGGGCAAAGTTTCCGGCAGTTTGAATGTAATCTGTTTGAGAAGGGTACCAATCAGCTTGCTTAAGGCTTTTGATGTGAGATAATGGTTCTTGAGATTCTCCGTTGTGCTGTACTGAGCCTGGAGTGCTGAACTCATTCTTTCTGCAACCTTGCTGGAAGCTTCGATCTCAGGATGGATTATATTGATCATCCCGTTGAAGACAGTGGGTTTCCCAAAAACAATAAACTCCACTCCCGGGCTGTAGCTTCCTGTTATCCATTTGCCGCCTTTAAACCATACAAGCTTGATTGTCCCCGTATCATCCTGAAAATCAGCAACAAGTCTTTTACCTGCCCTGTGTCCTTCCGTAAAATATCCCTTTATCACTCCTTTCACCTGGACGAATGGGAGGTCAGGATCAAGTTCCTCTATTTTGTAAAACTTCGTTCTGTCGATGTATTTATATGGAAAATAATAGAGGAGATCATGATAGGTGAAGATATTTAATTCCTTATTGAGCAGTTCAGCCCTTTTGGGACCGACTCCCATAAGATACTTGATATCGGTTTCAAAAAAATCCTGCATGGATTGAAATTGCAGTTTTATCTGTCTAATCACTCAAAAAAGATAACCGAAAATACGTATTTTTGAAGACCTTACCTAAATATATTATCAGCACCGGTATGAATTTTTTCAGGATTAAATATCTGAGATATCTTCTGTTTTCGCGGCACCTCAGGGGACATGGCATCCACAGCCCTTTTGTTTTTGACCTGGTATCAAGGGTATTCCGGAATAAAATTGATCCTGATGTTGTCTTAATGATTGAGAATATCAGAAAGAAGAATGCTTACGACAAAAGGATTATTTCAGTTCTGGATTTTGGAGCGGGATCATCAAAAATGAAAAGCAGTTTAAGAAAAGTGTCAGATATTGTCAGGTATTCGGCTGTCCCTGGAAAATATGGCGTTCTGTTGTGCCGGCTGGCGAAGGAGTTCGGCAAACCGGATATTGTCGAGTTTGGAACCTCAGCAGGGATCAGTACTATGTACCTGGCAGCTTCCTGCCCGGATTCAACGGTGTATTCAATTGAAGGATGTCCGGCTACCGCCGAAATAGCAAGGGAGAACTTCATTTCAGCCGGAATCGGGAATATAAATCTGCTGACCGGATCTTTTGATGAAAAATTGCCGGAACTACTTACAAAACCGGTCAGGCCGGGACTCGTATTTATTGACGGCAATCATAGAAAGGAACCTACTATAAATTATTTAAGGCAAATGGCCGGACTTTCATGCAGCAAAACCATTATAATCATTGATGATATTCACAGCTCGGATGAAATGGAAGAAGCCTGGTCATTTATCAAAAATCATGAAAAGGTGACACTCACGGTAGATATTTTCAGAATGGGATTTGTGTTTTTCAGGGAAGGTTTGAGTCATTTTAACTACGTGATAAGGTATTAACAAAAATTAAGACGTTATAATTTCGTAATTAACTAAATTAATCTAATTTCGGACATTCAAATTTTTAAGGAAATGGACAAAGTAATTGAAATACACAATATTGTGAAGAACTATCAGGTTGGAACAGTGATTGTAAGAGCTTTAAGATCCGTCTCCCTTGATATTCACAGGAATGAATATGTCGCGATAATGGGACCTTCTGGCTCTGGTAAATCAACACTGATGAACCTCCTTGGCTGTCTCGATACTCCTACCAGCGGATCCTATATACTAAATGGCACTGACGTCAGCAAGATGGAGGATGATTTCCTTGCTGAGATACGGAACAAGGAGATCGGATTTGTTTTTCAGACTTTTAACCTTCTTCCCAGATATTCAGCGCTTGAAAATATCACTCTGCCGTTGATATATGCAGGTGTCCAGAAAGCAGACCGCGAAAAGCAGGCAATTGAAACCCTTAATCAGGTAGGACTTGGTGACAGAATGACTCACAAACCGAATGAGCTTTCGGGAGGACAGAGACAGCGTGTTGCAATAGCCAGGGCACTTGTAAACAAACCTTCAATAATTCTGGCTGACGAACCTACTGGAAACCTTGACAGTAAGACTTCACTTGATATAATGGGACTTCTTGATGAAATACACAGAAAAGGAAATACAGTTATAGTGGTTACTCACGAACAAGATATTGCCAGGCATGCCGCACGCATTATCAGGCTTTTCGACGGAGAAGTGGCCCAGGACTATCCGAATGAAAAATATAAACCTGCCTGATACTTTATCTTCTGAATTAATATTACTGTCTGATCTTTAAATTTTCAGGTAATGAAAACCTATACCAGAACAGGCGATGATGGTACTACATCATTATCGGGAGGTAAAAGAGTTCCTAAATGTCATATCCGCGTAGAAGCATATGGTACTGTGGATGAACTTATTTCATGGATAGGACTTTTAAGGGATCATCCGGATAATGCAAACCGCAGGAAAATCCTTACATATATACAGGATCAGCTTATGAGATGCGCTGCTTCCCTGGCATCAGAAAAAGCAAAAACAGAAAGAGGAATATGCCTTCCTGAATCAGAAAGCATAAAGGTCCTTGAGAAGGAGATTGACATGATGGAAGCAGATCTTAAACCGCTTAAAAGTCTTATTCTCCCGGGCGGGAATATACTTATATCTTATTGCCATATAACAAGATGTATCTGTCGCAGGGCAGAGAGAAGGGTTGTTGAACTGAATGAAACCGAAAAAACTCCTGAAATCATCAGGACATTCCTGAACAGACTTTCAGATTATCTATTCGTATTAAGCAGGAAGATTTCCTTAGAGCTTGATATAGAGGAAGTTAGATGGTCTGTCTGAAATGTTAAAAATCTTTAAAAAAGGCGTTGCTTATTAATAAAAATAATATATATATTTGCAGACTTTGTAAAAAATCTAATTTGAT
>CAZLCF010000298.1:0-3514 GCA_964557905.1 uncultured Rikenellaceae bacterium
AATCAATGGATTAACGGGTTACTCCAGCATGTCGTTTACTGTTACCACAGATCAACCGCCGGTTATTGCGTCCATTAATCCTACCTCAGGGCCGGTCGGTTCGACAATAACTATAAACGGTGCGAACTTCAGCCCTACACCCGAAAATAATATTGTAATGTTTGGTGATGCCCAGGCAACTGTGACAGAAGCCTCTCAGGATCAACTTACTGTTCTGGTGCCAGCCGGTGCAGATGGTCAAACCATAAGTGTAACTGTAAATGGATTAACAGCATATTCCGGAGTTACATTTACTGTGACCATACCGGAGGATATCGAGCTTGAAAGCTCCATCCTGACCTTGAACGGGGATGGAATTAATGAAAGATTAGTATTCAAAGATTTTGGAGCGTTCGGTAAATGCAGCCTTTATGTATATAACAGCAGGGGTGCCGTGGTTTTCTGGAATAAAGATTTTATGGGCGAGTGGGATCTGACTGTTAACGGGCGCATGCTTGAGACAGGCGGATATTTTTATGTGATTGAAACAGAACTGGGCAATTTCAGAGGGTCATTCAGCATTTTGAGGAGATGAAAATATAAATTTCACCGATATGTTTTTAAAAATAAAAACAATCCTGGCAATCCTGATTGTTGACACAGGAATCATTCTGTCGCAGCAGCTGCCATTTTCGAGCCAGTACCTGGTGAACAGGCAATTCCTGTCCCCCGCCTTTTCAGGCATTACTGACAACTTCGAAGCTTTCATCGCTTATCAGAAAAACGCGCTGCACTTTCCGGGCGGTCCTGAATATAAAAGCATTTTTGCTTCAGGTCCTGTATATGGAAATATGAGCCTGGGTATTTCCGTATCTAGCAGTTCAGTAACGATCTTTAATGGACTTTCCGGAGAGATGGATTATGCCTATCATCTAAGGGTAAGTGAAAAGCATTATGTTCATTTTGGATTATCATTCGCTTTTAATGAAAATGATATTAACATTGATTACAACCAGCTTCAATCAGTCCAGAACGATCCGTTCAGGTTTAATTCCAGGAAGAGCCTTAGTTATGGTTTTGGCCTGATCTATACTTATAAAACATTCCAGATCGGCGTGGCAATTCCCAGATTGTTAGAATCAAGATTGCAGAATAATGAGGCAGATGCTGATTATTCCGTTTCAGGAATTTTAAGAGTTCATACATCATGTCTTTTCGAATTAAATCAATCGTTCAGCATAGAGCCTTCCATTGTTGTTGAGAAATCAAGCTTTGAACCGCTCTGGTATAATCTTTCTACTATGGTGAGGATTAAAGAAATCACCTGGCTGGAACTGCATTACAGGCAAGGCAACATCATGGGATTTGGCCTGGGTATCAATCCCTCAAAGAAAATGCTAATCAGCTATTCATATGATCTGTCAGGGACAGGTATCATGAAATACTCTTCAGGGATCCATGAAATCTCAATCGGATTCCTGATAGGCAAGATCAGCGATAGTAAATATCAGAGATCAGCATTCAGATCTCTTCCGAAACAACCATACTATGACTGGATTAAATAAATATTATAAAAACCGAACTCATAAGCTTAATAATATGATACGGAAAATAGTGCTTATATCAATCATCTCATTGACCTGTTTTTCTGCAATTGCCCCTGGAATGGCACCTGGCGATGACAGTATCTCGCAGATAAACAAGCTGATGTCCGATCGCAGATTCCAGGAAGCTGTACCCTTGCTGAAAGAGATAATAGCAAAAGAGCCGGCAAATTCAGATGCAAATTTCAAGCTGGGTCTCTGTTACTATTTTTCACCTGACCAGAAAAACCTTTCGCTCGACCATTTCAAAACAGCAATGGGGAATATCAATCTGAAGTACTCATTCAACAGCGTAAAAACAACTACTGCACCAGTCGATATTTACTTCTTTCTCGGAGAGGCATTCCTGAACAATCACATGCCCGACAGCGCAATGTATTATTATATAAAGTATAGAAACAAAGTAAAGCAGGAATCTCCCTTTGATCTCGATGCGAGGATGAACTGGTGCGTTAATGCCGTAAGAGAGATGGGCTCCCCGCTTAACGTAAACATTGAAAATCTTGGAAATAATATCAATTCGTCATTTTACGAAAGGAATCCTGTTGTTACCATAGATAATTCGGTAATATTCTTCAGCTCAACACGGCCTCAACCCGGATCTGATGGAACAGAGCAGGCTGGTAAACTTAATGAAGACATTTATTATGCAATTAAAATGCCTTCCGGCAATTGGAGCAAGCCTGTATATTTCCAGTATAACACTTCAAAAAATGAATTCCCGGCATGCCTTTCAATTGATGGAAAAACGCTGATCCTTTCAAGGGAGGAGAAGGATAATTATGATCTTTTCTATTCACTTTTTGAGGACGGAAAATGGAGCGAACCGATCTCTCTTCCGGGATCAGTAAATTCATCAGAAAATGAAAAAGAAGCAAGCCTCTCGAAAGACGGCAATCTCCTGCTTCTTTCATCCGACAGACAAGATGGTTATGGAAGCTTTGATATCTATATATCACAAAAATCTCCAAACGGTAAATGGGGCAAACCGATAAATCTCGGGAAAGAGATAAATACATCAGGGAATGAGGTTTCCCCGTTCATACATCCTGAAGGGCAGGTAATCTATTTCAGCTCCGACGGATACATTGAAGAAAGCATGGGAGGGTATGATATTTTCTACAGCACGAGGAATACTGATAATACCTGGGCGAAACCTGTGCATATGAAATTCCCGGTGAATTCAACTCGTGATGATGTAAATTATATTATTGCCTCGGGAGGTAAACGCTATTGCACATCAATCACTGATTACAACAGCTTTGATATTGTTGAGATTACAGGGCGCCAGGATGAAGTTGACGATATTTCAGGCATGGGATCAAGCAGCCTTTTTTCAGAATTGAATGTCATGGAAGTAATGGAGGTTGAAAAGGAAGTGGAAAAGGAAGTACAGGTTTCAGATATTGTTGAAGTACAGACCGAAGTGGAAAAGGAAGTGGCAGTTGTTGAAACGATAGAAGTTGAAAAGGAGCCCGACCTCAAGAATTACAGCCTTGAATCAGTTAACCTTGAGGAAATTGACAGTACGGCACGGGAATTGCTTATCAAGAAAGTAAAAGAGTATTACGATAAAACGATAGGGACTGATAAGTCGGTGATCTTTAAAACGATTTATTTCTCTTTTAACAGTGCTGAATTGCTTATGCTGTCAAAGAACGAACTGAGGGTGCTGGTGGAATACTTGAATGAACATCCGACCATAAAGGTTGAAGTTATCGGGCACACTGATATACTGGGCAACTGGGATGTTAATCTCAATGTGTCACGCGAAAGAGCAGGTTCGGTATACAAGTTTCTTCTGGAAAACAAAATCGCCCATAACCGTATAATTTATTATGGGAAAGGAAGTGCAGCGCCAATAGCCAGCAACAGCACTGCAGAAGGAAGAAGCAAGAACCGCCGGGTTGAGATAATACTTTTAAAATGAT
>CAZLCF010000299.1:0-3508 GCA_964557905.1 uncultured Rikenellaceae bacterium
CTTGATTTCTTTTTCTTCCTTTTCTATTTCAATAGCTTTGAATACTCTTGGCATGGTAATTACTTTTTAATGAATTAGATAGCAACCTGTATCCGGAAATACTTCAGACAAAATTAACAATTAAAATTTAAAATGCGGTAACCGGCTACCGGTTACCGGCAACCGGCTTTATAAATAAAATTACAATTATTTTGACATTTAAGTCATATATATTAAATTTGCAGCCACAATAATACTGCGGGGTGGAGCAGTGGTAGCTCGTTGGGCTCATAACCCAAAGGTCGGAGGTTCGAATCCTCCCTCCGCTACAACGAAAAAGCCCTGGCGTGAAAACGGCAGGGCTTAATTATTTTCAGCCCGTCAAAAGCTTGCTTTTATAAGGGATGGAAATAATTCAGCCCTTCATGAGCGGAGCGAATGAAGGACTTTTTCGTTGTTAAGCACTCCCAAGAGGATCAAGCCGAACAAAGTGAGGCTTAATCCTTATTATCTCACGTACTCACTCCTCAACTCCCTCTGTTCAACACGTACTCACCCCCCGCTCCTCTCTGCTAAAGCAAAGAGGGGAGCTCATTAAAAATAAATATCTGAACCGCATGTGGCTGCAGGGCTTTTTCATTGTGAAGCTCTCCCAAGAGGATCATGAAATAACCCTCACATCGTGCTTCAGTACGTGACAGGTCAGATTGAAAACCCAATTATTAAGATATCATCTACCTGGGAGAGATCCCCTTTCCAGTCATTGAGAGTTTTTTCGAGGTATTGCTTTTGCTCAGCCATAGGCAGCTGATGAATTTGAAGAAACAATTTTTTCAGGCTTTTCCTCATGAATTTACGATGGTTAGGTCCGCCAAACTGATCTTCGTATCCATCGGAAAACATGTAAAATTTATCATCTGGTTTGATATTAATGGTTGTCCTTTTGAAAGGTTCCATTTTATCATGAATAGCTGCAGGCATTTTGTCGCCTTTAATTTCGTATAACCTGCATTTTCCTTCTTCCACATAAGAATCAGTTATACTATCGAGATCAGCATCACGTATTATAAACAAGGGATTCATGGCTCCTGCAAAATCCAGTATATTGTTTTTCTTATCGATAGTCAGAATAGCAATATCCATCCCGTCTTTAGATTCACCATCAGGAGATTGCTTAAGGGAACGAACTATATTTTTTCTTAATTCATTTAAAATAATATCCGGTGAAGTAGTTGATTCCTGGCCAATAATATCGTTCAGCATACTAATACCCAGCATACTTGTGAATGCTCCCGGAACTCCATGTCCCGTGCAATCTGCAGCAATCATAATTATTTTTTCGTCTTCTATTCCCAGCCAGTAGAAATCTCCGCTTACTACGTCACGAGGTTTATACAATATAAATAAATCCTTTAATTCATTTATGATATTCTCTTCAGAGGGAATAGCTGCAGTTTGTATACGTTTAGCATATTTTATACTGTCCAGTATGTCTTTTTTCTGCTCGGCAACAATATTATGCTGTCTTTGTATTTCATCACGCTGAAACTCAATCTGGTCTTTTTGCCGGACAACTTCTGCAGTTCTTTCTTTGACGATACGTTCTAGCGTGTCACGTTCATTACGCAATTTCCTTTCGCGGTATTTGATAAAAGTAACAATTGATGATATCGCAAAAATTGCGCAGATAATATAGAACCATTTGGTCTGCCAGAAAGGCGGAGTTATTATAAATGAAAATGATGCAGCTTCATTGCTCCTGTTTCCATATCTGTCTAACGCAACAACCTTAAATGTGTACTCTCCGGGTGATAACCCGGGATAAACCGCTTCATTTTCCTTTCTCGGAGGGGACCAGTTTTTGTCAAGCCCCTCAAGCATATACTGATAGGTTATTTCTTCTTTATCGCTGAATAATAATCCTATAAACTGGAAAGTAAGGTGATTGTCCTTATAGGATAATTTCAGGTTTCTGGGAAGCTGCGTCCAGGGAATGATTTCATATTTTTCTTTTCCCCAGTCAACTTCATTAAAGAAGAGTTTGACATTTGTAATTTGAATCAAAGGTTTTGAACTATTTACTATATCATCTTCAGGACGATAGACAGTTATACCGTTTACGGTTCCAAACCATATTTCATCACCTTTTCTAGCAACTGCATTTAAGTTGTTTTTAATTCCCCTGAACCCATCTTCAAGACTGTAATGTAAAACACTCTTTACCTGGGAGTTCTTATCGATAATTATGCGGTTCATTCCATTATCAGTTCCGGCCAGTAAAGTCGTATCATTTTCAAATAACAGTGAATAAACGTTGGGCGAATTCAATAAGCTATCTGTAATTACCTGTTTGACAGGCAGTTTATCATTCGTATTGGCTGACAGTCTGTATATTCCGCCGCCAAAGGTTCCCATCCAGATATTCCCCTGCATATCTTCCGCAAGGCTGTGAATTTTTTTGTGATTTAATCCTTCCACTTCATCATAAGTGGTGAGCGTATTCCCGGTGAACCTTGCCAATCCTCCGAGTGTTCCGCACCAGACATTTGCAGATTTATCCTGAATAATAGTCTGAACTTCGGTATTTGGCAAATAGTCTTTCTTGGTATTTTTGAAGCCGATACCATCAAATATGCTTATACCTTTTTTTGTGCCGCACCATACAACATTGTCTTTATCAACATAGATGCTGTTCACATAATTATTGGCAAGGCCATCTTTCTCCTCATTGAAAACTTTGAAATTTTTACCGTCAAACCTGGCAACACCTCCGGGTGTGGCTATCCAAAGGTTATCCTGGCTGTCTATGGCAAGAGAATTGATTATGTTATCAGGTAATCCGTCATTAACAGTGTAGTTTTTAAAAACAATATGGTTCTTGCCAGTGAGTAACCTGAAAAGGCCTCCTCCATATGTTCCTATCCATGTATCGCCGCTCCTGCTTACAGCAATTGAGTATACATTCTCATCTGAAAGACCCTCTTTTTTAGTAAGGGAATAAAACCGGTCACCCAGGTACCGGCTGATGCCTCCATCACCGCATGACACCCAGATATTTTCCTCCCTGTCCTTGAATATTGATATAATCTGGTTCTTCAAAAGCCCGTTGGAAGTATTAATTGATTTAATTTCCTGGTTTATAAATCTCAGTATCCCATTTTCATTTGTTCCAAACCAGATATCATCTGGCGCAGGCAATATGGTCCAGACAGTATTTTCAGCAATTTTAAAGACATTGCTGACATGTTCAATCCTGCCGGAATTCATTTCTTCTGTAATGGATATTTTATAAGCACCCATGTTGTATGTACCTATCCAGAGGTTATTCATGCTGTCGGGCGATATGGTCAGAATGTGATTTGATGGGAAATTCTGAAGCTTGCTGATAGTATTGCCTTCGTCAGACATGACGTCAATGCCTCCGCCAAATGTCCCGATCCATAACCTGTTGTAATTATCATCACAAAGCGCAAAAACGTTATTATCCGATAATCCGTTATCGACAGAATATTTTGTGATTTTGACTGAA
>CAZLCF010000300.1:0-3490 GCA_964557905.1 uncultured Rikenellaceae bacterium
CTCATGTGCTTAATGTGCATGAGCGGTTGTATTTAATAGACTGCGGGGAAGGAACCCAGATGCAGCTCCGCAAAAACAGATTAAGATTCGGAAAAATCAATCATATATTCATAAGTCACCTCCACGGCGACCATGTATTCGGACTTTACGGGCTATTATCCACTTTCAGCCTTATGGGCAGGACAAATCCGCTATACTTGTATGCCCCTCAAAATTATCAGAGCATTCTTTCATCTCACCTTGCAGATTTTGATATCCATCTAAATTTTGAGATCGAGTTCAATGCTCTTGCGGGCAGCGATCCCGTCAGGATACTGGATGATAAGTACCTGACAGTAACATCATTCCCCCTTGAACACCGTGTGCCTGCTTTTGGATTCCTCTTCAGGGAAAAGCCATATGACCGGAATATCATAAAAGAGTGTATAGAAAAGTACAAAATTCCTGCTGTAAGGATTCCCGCAATTAAAAAAGGGGAGGATTTCATTACATCTGAGGGTACAGTGATAAAGAATGAGGAGATAACTCATGCTGGCCCTGATCCTCTTTCATATGCTTATTGCAGCGATACAAAATATTTCAGGCGTCTGCCTTCTTTCGTCAAAGGAGTTGACCTGTTATATCATGAAGCTACCTTTGATAAGAACCTGCAGGATTTGGCCGGTATCACGGGACATTCAACAACCATCGACGCTGCTAAGACTGCATCTGAAGCAGAGGCTAAAGCACTGATCATTGGTCATTTTTCGGCAAGATACAGGGATATTGACACACTGGTTGAAGAAGCAAGATCAGTGTTTGCAAATACTTTTCCTGCTATTGACGGACAGACTTATGAGATCGGTAAAAACTTAAAAGTGTAATCAAAGAATTTCTATCTTTGAGCTCGTTTCATTACAAAATACCAGGAGTGTGCAGGAGAGAATATTAATACTTGATTTCGGATCTCAATATACTCAACTGATTGCCAGAAGAATAAGAGAATTGAATGTTTATTGTGAGATTTATCCTTTTAACCGTTTTCCGGAACCTGACGGATATGTCAAAGGAGTAATCCTCTCAGGAAGTCCTGCTTCGGTTCATGATAAAAATGCTCCTGTTATTGATCTGGGAAAAATAAAAGGATTTTTGCCATTACTTGGTATATGTTATGGTGCCCAATATCTTGTGCAGGGTTTTGGCGGAAAAGTTTTGGCGTCAACCAGCCGTGAATACGGGAGGGCAAATCTGATAAATACTAATACACGGGATCCATTGTTCAAAAAAATCACCCCGGGATCTCAGGTTTGGATGTCACACGGAGATACCATTGAACATCTGCCTGATCATTATGAGATAACCGGATCAACTGCTGACGTAAAAGCAGGATCATTTCATATAAAGGGAGAGGATACATGGGGTATCCAGTTTCATCCTGAAGTATGGCATACTTCTGAGGGAAGGCAGATAATAAAGAACTTTGTTATCGGGATCTGCAGGTGTTCCACAGACTGGACACCGGATTCGTTTGCCGAATCATCGATTGCAAACCTGAAAAAACAATTGGGTAATGATAAAGTAATTCTTGGTCTTTCAGGAGGTGTTGATTCTTCAGTTGCTGCCTCACTGCTAAATAAGGCAATAGGGAAGAACCTTACATGTATTTTCGTCGATAACGGCCTTCTAAGGAAAAATGAATTTCAGAAAGTACTGGAGTCATATGTCGGGTTTGGACTCAATGTAACAGGCGTTAACGCTGCCGACAGGTTCCTTGATGAGCTTGAAGGAATCAGCGATCCGGAAAGGAAAAGAAAGATCATCGGTAAAGTATTTATTGAGATTTTTGAAGAGGAGGCTCACAAGGTTAAGGATGTCAGATGGCTTGCTCAGGGTACAATTTACCCGGATGTAATTGAATCAGTGTCAGTTAATGGACCCTCAGCAACAATTAAGTCACACCATAACGTTGGAGGACTGCCTGAGAAAATGCACCTGAAGGTCGTGGAGCCGCTGAAACTTCTCTTCAAAGATGAGGTCAGAAGGGTGGGGTATGCACTCGGACTTCCTGATCTAATCCTGAAAAGACATCCCTTCCCGGGACCGGGACTTGCTGTACGCCTGCTTGGAAGAATTACAAGGGAAAAACTTGATATTCTGAAGGAGGCAGACGAAATTTTCATTGAAGGATTGCGTAAACACGCACTCTATGATTCTGTCTGGCAGGCAGGAGCTATACTTTTACCTGTTCAGTCAGTGGGTGTAATGGGCGATGAAAGAACATATGAAAATACCATTGTTCTCAGAGCGGTCAATTCAACTGATGGAATGACAGCTGACTGGTCGCCTCTGCCGCATGAGTTCCTGGCCTCAATCTCCAGCGAGATCATTAATAAGGTCAAAGGAATAAACAGGGTGGTATATGACATAAGCTCGAAACCACCTTCAACAATAGAATGGGAATAAAACAAAAGGGGCACATAAATTGTTAAGAAAATAAATATTATAACCTCTGTATAGCTCTGTGGTTCTCTGCAGAGGACCACAGAGAGCCACAGAGAAAATTGAATCCGTATGAAAATCAATAAAATAGCTATAACTATAGCTTTTATAGCAGCCGGTTTGATCAATCAGAATGCCGGAGCGCAAGTTCTGAATGAAGGCACTTTCAAAATAGGAAGGACATTGAGCCTGATCGATGCCTTTTATGTCGATACCACAAACCTCGATAAGCTCACCGAAACTGTGATAATAGACCTGCTTAGAAATCTGGATCCTCATTCGACATATATATCTGCAAAAGATGTCAGGGATATGAATGAACCCCTTCAGGGCAACTTTGAGGGTATTGGTATCCAGTTCAACCTTCTCTATGATACGATCATTGTCATTGAGCCTATTTCCGGCGGTCCGTCTGAAAAAGTCGGATTACGTGCAGGAGACAGGATAGTCATGATTAATGGAGAAAAAGTCACCGGGATCGGCCTCTCAACAAATGGCGTGAGGAGCAGACTTATGGGGCCAAAAGGGACATCAGTAAATCTCAATATTTTCAGAAAAGGTGAGAGAGAAATTCTTGATTTTACGATAATCCGTGATAAAATACCCATAAACAGCCTTGATGCAGCTTATATGCTTGATAAGGAAACAGGTTATGTAAAGCTCAACAAATTTGCAGCTACCACTGAAAAAGAATTTGAAGATGCCCTTGCTGTTCTTAAGAAGAGTAACATAAAGAATATCATTATTGATCTGCGGGGTAACGGCGGGGGGTATATGATCGCTTCCACTGAACTGGCAAACAACTTTTTCTCAAATCAGAATCTGCTGGTTTACCTGATAGGAAGAAAGCAACCAAGGCAGGAATATAAATCCACCGGTACCGGGATCCTTGCCTCTGCAAGGCTGGTTGTTCTTACTGACGAAGGTTCAGCATCAGCAAGTGAGATATTTGCGGGTGCCATCCAGGACTGGGACAGAGGTGTAATAATAGGCAGAAGGACTTTCGGAAAAG